>NZ_JBATHS010000282.1:0-24849 GCF_049667165.1 Maribacter sp. | reverse complement strand
GGAATAGCAAGAGGGTAACGGGCTAAAGCCACGTTACGATACATAAATAATTGATTTTCAATGAATTGAAAATGATTTTAACTTTCGGTATCCGCTAAATTTGCGTCAAACGGACTGACAGCCCCTGAAAACGTTGAGATAATTTACAGTAACCGGTTTCTGTAAAAGGTAGGCCATTCTCGTTAAATTATTGAAATTCAATAGGTTGAAAATTATCCTGAATTACATAGGGATTTTCCATTGGTGTAAATTCTATTGAAAAGTCTCCCAAAAGCCTATAAACGTTATAAAAATTTACTGTAATGGAAACGGATAACAAACGGAAGAGCACCTTTTCGGCCATAAGTATCAACCGGATAACAGCAGAACGTTTTCGGGCATACTCCAAGATCGTTTCCAGATCACATTCGGAAACCATTGATGCTATGATCGACTTTTTCGAGAAAACGAAAATCACCCCGAGGAACGAGGTCATGATTTCATTTATAAGGTTCCAGAACTATGTGATAGGGCGGTTCGATTATTTGGAAGAACTGTTACGAACCATGGAGCGGGAACAGATAATACCGACCCATGATATGCTCAAAAGCCTGTTCGATGGCACGGCGTTAAGGAAAAAAGAGCAACCCTTGCTTGTGGACAAAATGGTCATAAGAATGACCAAAGAGGAATGGGATATGGAGGAGGGAAAAGTTTCGTTCGAAAGATACCATGATGTTATAAAGGCCAGGGGCAAGGATAGACGCGTTTTTTCGAAAGTTCTAGACAGTATAACCAAAGTAGAACCCACCTTTGGCAAAACCTATTTTAAATTGGAAATCGATGAAACGGAATTGGATGGTATCCGACAAGAGCTAAGTGGAAAATAAGGAAACAAACCTAGTTTTGCACAAGCAGAATGCGCCCTATTTCGATTTTACTTTACGCTTATCTACCGGAATGCTATAAAATCGAAACAAGATCCATGCGCAAAGTTTTGAGGTAAGTATTTGGGACGAACATATTTCTACTAAGTGCTAAAAATGGTTCGTTTTAAAGCACCATGAAAATAACTGTTGGCGATAAACTTGTAATAATTTGATTAAAAAATTTAAACTAAACCCTTCATTTCACTCTTTTTGCTCACCTATTTTGTAATACCTTAATCATTTCTAAAGTTGATTTATGGTGTCTACCGGCTGCCATTTCAAAATCCGAAGGCACATTGTTAGCGCCAATCTTAATCCCGTCGTAAATGCCCGCTATAATCGTGCCCATAAACTCTCCCAATGCTTCTTTTCTATCTTTCGCATAGGCCTCAGCTGAAACAGGATGGTAGGCAAGGTCGGTGTTATATGCTTGATTGATAGCATCAGCAAGTTCTGCCTGGGTAATAGGTTTGCCCCCAAGATTATAAACATGCCCATCGTGCTTGTCATTGAGAAGCATTTGCGTATAGGCATAAGCCAATTCAGGCCTACTAGTATAAGCGCATTTACCATCGCCTGCACAGTTTCTGATTTCGCCTTCTTTTACGTACGTATCAATATATTCCAGATCGGGTTCGATGTAGATGCCATTTCTACCTATAGTCCATTGTAGACCTGATTCCTGAACATCTTTTTCCGTTTGCCGGTTACTTTTTACCACGGGGCTAAATGCAGTTTTTTCTTCGTCGCCAATGATACTTGTATAGACAATTTTTTTGACATCATTGGTTTTTGCGGCCTCGATTACATTTCTATGTTGCTGGATTCTATTTTCGGGTTTGTCCATCCCCGAAACCAATAGAACAGCATCAACTCCTTGTAAGGCTTTATCAAAATCGGAACGATTGTTATAATCTCCTTTTCGAATTTCAATCCCTAGATGTTTTGCTTTTTCAGGTGTTCGCGCGATGCCAATGACAGCGTCTTTTCCGATTTCTTTTGTCAGTTGTTTTACAATTGCTGATCCCAATTGTCCGCTTGCTGATGTTACTGCTATTTTCATATTATAAATGTTTTGTGTTAATCTTGTTTTTATAAAACTGTTTTTACGGCTTCTTCAATGTGTAATTGTGCCATATCTAACAAATTTTTATGGTTAAGTTTAAAAATGGATAATTCCGTACAAGCCAAAATTACAGTATGATTTTTGGCGTATTTTTCTATCGTTAAATGATAGTTTTTTATCAATTCTTCGGTTTGTGTTTCTGCATACACAGCTTTCCTTACTTGGTCGATAAATTGTCTGTCTTCTTCCGAAGGAAGTATTATTTCTATACCGTTTTTTGCGAAATTAGCTCGAATATAATTTGATTGCATTGTATATAACGAACCAACTAGAACTACTTGTTTCCAATTATTTTCTTTCACTTTAGAAATGCAAATTTGTACTGGATGAAGGATAGATTTATTAAATTTCAATCTGTCAATAGTTTCGTGAAGTGTAATGTTTGGGATTAAAAGATGTTGAACCTCTGTATTTTCAATCTCAGAAATATAAGCTTGAACAACGGCATCTAATTCTTTGGAAACATTTGGCAGTAATTGATTGATTGCGTCAAAATTGGTATTAAGTAAAACAAACGGACAGGTGCTATAACCGCCTTTTTTTTCATTGAAAACTCTATTTATCTCTTTTAAATAAAAGGCTGTAGTTTGACTCCCAAGTCCTAATATGCCAAGTGTTATTCCCTTCATTGTTTAATTTCTTTTCAGAATATAATCTGCGAAATAAGCTTTGCTGTCCATAATTTTGTTTTGTATTTCAAAATCGGTGTTTGCTATGATTTTGTTTAAAACAGTATCATTGTATTTTCTTGAAATTTCGGTATGAATTTTTTCCCCTTTGGTAAATGAATACATCCTTTCAGTAGCTTGAATTTTTACGGTTTGATTAGTTGTGCTAACTAGAAAGCTTTTGGCAATTCCTTCTTTTTGGGTGTATTCAGGTTGGTGTTTAAATTTATCTAACTTGAAATTTCCGCCCAATTCATTATTAATTCTGTCTAAAAGATTTAAATTGAATTTAGCTGTTACACCCTTGCAATCGTTGTAGGCAGGCAAAACAATGTCTTTTGCTTTTATCAAATCAACGCCTAACAATAACTTATCGTCAGTTTGTAAGTTTGAACCAAGATTGTAAATAAACTTAGAAGCCAATTCATCATTCATATTTCCAATATTTGACCCTAAAAACATCACTATTTTTGGTTTTTTACTCATTTTTAAAGAAGCCAAAATTTCAAAATAATCACCTTGTCGTGTTTGCACATTAAGATTTGGAATTTCTTTGTTTAAATCTTGTTTTAGAAGCTCTAATGCGTTAGCAGAAATATCAATAGGAAAGTAGTCGAAATTGTATTTCTTTTGGTCTAAAACCTTTAATAACTCTTTAGTTTTTGTTCCATCTCCAGCACCTAGTTCTATTAATTCGAAATAAGCATCGAGTTGCAGACCAAGGGCTTCAATTAATTCTTGTGTTTTATTTTGAAAAATATCTAACTCACTAAGGGTTAAATAATATTCGGGCAAATTCATTATTTCTACAAAAAGCGCATCTCCTTTTTTATTGTAAAAGTATTTTGACGGAAGCGTTTTTGGCGTGGATGATAATCCTTGGTGAACTTCGGTTATAAAAATGCTTTTCATATTATTTTGCTAATCGTATTCCTGTAAATTGCCATCTTTCCGATGGGGTGAAAAAATTTCGATACGTATTTCTACTATGATTTTTTGGTGTGGCTACCGAAGCACCACGAAGCACCATTCTATTACTCATAAATTTGCCATTGTATTCGCCAACAGCACCATTTTCTTTTTTAAAATTTGGGTATGCCAAGTACGCACTATTTGTCCATTCCCAACGCTTTCCCCAGTCCAACTGTTTAGAAGCTACTTCCCATTCAAATTCAGTTGGTAAACGCATACCCTTCCATTCAGCAAAGGCATTGGCTTCATAATAATTAATATGACAGAGTATGGCATTTTTGTCTACTTTTTGCAATCCGGAAAGGGTGTAGTAGAACCATTCGCCTTTAATTTTATGCCAATACATTGGGCCATTTATTTGATTGTCATTCACCCACGACCAACCATCATCCAACCATAAGTTAAAATCAGAATAGCCGCCAGTTTCCATAAATTCAAAGTATTCATCATTGGTTACCAAATGTTTGTTTATTTCAAAATTGGACACATATACTTTATGTACACCCAACTCGTTGTCGTAACAAAATCCATTTCCTTGATACCCAATTTCAAATACTCCTTCCGATATTTTCACAATTTCGTTTCTCGAATTGGCATCATTCACCAAGTTATAATCGTTATGAAAAACTGGGAAAAGGGGATTGTTCCCCAACATATATTTTACGTCAGTCACCAATAATTCTTGGTGTTGTTGTTCGTGATTTAGTCCTAAAACAACCAAATCCAAAATCTTTTTGTCGCGTGCTATTTTTAAGAAATCTTGCATTTTTTCATCTACATAATTTCTGTAAGCATAAATTTCATTCGTGCTTGGTCGAGACATATTGCCACGGTTGGCTTGCAAAATTCTATCGCCAGCATTATTGTAATAGCTGTTGAATAGAAAATTAAAATCGGCATGAAAAACTTTATAATTTTTTACATTAGGAAGTAAGATAAAGGTTTCAAAAAACCAAGTGGTATGTGCTAAATGCCATTTGGCAGGACTGGCATATTTTACTATTTGAATAGAGTAGTCCTCAATTTGTAAATGACTGCAAATTGCAACTGTTTGTTGTCTTACGTATTTATACTTTTCGCTTATGTTCATTTTAATTATTTAAGCTTTACTAATACTTCTATTTTTTCTAAAAGCAATTATTTTTTGTTTTATTATTGGTATTCTAATAATAAAACCAACACCTACAATGATTGCATAAATAATCCAAGTTTTTTCTAATATGGCCACGTGCAACAAACTCAGAATGATGGCCAAATAAGCCAGACTCTGTAGTTTTTTCCATTTTGATTTTAACCATTTCATCGATCTTCTATTGGTAGTGAAAAAAAGCGGAACCAAAATTAAAACAGCTACAAACCCGGCGACATAGTTTACTTGGGTAAACGTCTCCAGAAATCCTTCGCCCCAGATAAAGACTATAAAGTGCAGGAAACTCCATACGGCTGTCGCAACCCCCATTGCCTGTCTTACGAAAAGATTGGTAATGCCAAAAAGGATAAAAAAAGGTGTTAGGGTCAGAACGGCGGCCATCCATCGTATGGCAAACTCTCCGGTGATGTGATACAATAGCTCGAAAGTCGTTCTTCCTTCACCACCTTTGCCTTCAATTACCGAAACTGAAATACCGTTTGAAAAATCGATATGTATCATGCTGCCGATGATAAACAAGGGTAGTATTGACAAAATGGCAACTATCATCCATCCGTAATTTCTTTTAAGAAAATTCATTTTATTTTTTTGTGTTCAAGGGTTCTACTTCTTTTCAAGATTCCCGGTCTTTTGCTTTAACTGAATTGCATAACTGTTCATATAGTTCCTACCGGTGGCGGTCACCATAGTTTTGGCAATTTCCATCAGGGCATCTGCCTTCAGCTCGATTATTTCCTTATCCGTGTCATTCAATGCAAGCAGGTAATCACTAAGTTGGGCCGACCATTGAAAATCCCCGTCCTCAAAAGCTTTTAGGGCATTTGCCCGAAGTTTATCCTCCCCGCCTGCCATTTGTGCCATTTTTTCGGCTTCGGTCTTGGGTGTGAGTCGGTTCAAGTTGACAGGATTGCCATCGAACCAACCCAGATATCCAGTGAAAATGGAGCGAACGGACCAGTCGACACGGCCATAATATTCGATCAAATTAGGTTTTGAAGCAAGATGTTCGGGCAATTTTACGTAAGCCACCAACTGGTCTGGGGTCATGCCCTTGTTTATCCCTTCAATGGTCTTATCGAAAACAAATTTTATGGCATCACGGTAATCGGTCAGGGATTCCTTTACCTTTTCTTTTCCCACTATGGGGCGGGTGTGACCTGGCAATAAATATTCCGCATCTTCACCTAGCATTTTTTCTATGCTTTGGTACCAGCTTTGTACATCACGGTATTGCGAACCGCGGATGGTATAAAGATTAGGAAACGATTTGTAATAGGTGTCGCCAGTAAAGAGAACTTTTTGTTCGGGCATCCAGATATACATGTTGTCATAGGTTTCGCCGCTGGCAGCGACCAACTCAAATGAAATTCCGTCAATTTCAATTTTCTCACGCTCACCCGTAAAAAAATGGGTCGGACTGAATTCAACGGTTTCTTCCCCACGGGTAAACATGGTCCGTTTTTTATCGGGGCGCGGAGCAACGCCATTGTTGATATGGATGGAATCTGGAAGAATAATACCCGCTTGTCGTGCTCCGCGTGTATTTGCATAGGTCAACCCGGCCATCTTACCGGCCCTTGCCTCTATATTGAAACCCGTGTTTTCGCCCAATGCGCCTTTCCTCCCCCACACTTGGGGATTGTCCCCTTCAGCAAGAAAGGCCTGTATACCTCCAAAATGGTCGCCATGCCCGTGTGTGATGAGTATAGCCCTAATGGGTTTATCAGTTATTTGCCTGAATTTCTGTCGTAACGCTTCCATTCGAACGGGCGACTGTCCGGCATCGACTAAAATAATCCCGGTTTCGCCCTCTATCATAGCGACGTTGCTTACGTCGTGACCAACGGCGAACCACACATTGTCGCCAAATTTGATGATCTCGGGCACGAACTCTTTGTTCTGTTCCTTCAGAAGTCGGGTAGCCTCTGTTTCCTGGGCATTGGCGGTAGTTGTAAAAACTAGTAATGCCGTGATCAATGTAAAAATTGAATTTTTCATTGTGTTTGTTTTTTTATTTTTTAATGGTAATTAGCTCGGCCTTACCTCCAAATATTGTTAGTAATCGGTACTTCCGATTTTGACTTATCGTTTTTAAAAATACCTTCGTATCTACCATATTAGCATTATCAACATAAATAAATGTTTTACTATGAAAATTAGGTTCGAGCATTTGGAATAACGGTAAATACAAATCCTTCCAGCCATCCAATAATAATAGGTCTATGGGCTCCTTGTGTTTTCTTAAGGTCTCCATCGCATCGCCAATTCTAACTTCAACCAGGTCAGCTACGCCTGCTCTTTTAAAATTTTCAATGGCTTTTTCGGCTTTCGATTCGATTAATTCCGTGGTAATAATGCGACCCCCGGTTTCAATCGCTCCTTTTGCTAAAAACAATGTGGATATTCCAAACGAAGTTCCAAACTCGACGATGTTCTTCAGGTTGTTCTCTTTTATTAGTTGCGCCAAATCTTCTCCCTGTTCCTTGGAAATGGAGAGATAGGCCTCTTTAAAATCACGTGGTTGCATTGGTCTAACTATGCTTTTTGCTAAACCTTTCATTATTTTAAGATGGTCTTTCTTAGCATCTACCAACAAACGATTTAAAGTCGCTTCAATTCGTTCTTGTTGTTCAATTATCATTTATTGTTGTTGAAAATGTTACAGTGCAAAATTGTAGCATTTTCAAGATTCAATAACAATCAAAATGATGCTAAAAATGGTAAATGTGGGAATTACCGTAGTTGTGCCCTTCTAAATTCTTTGGGTGTTGCTCCCATTTTCTTTTTGAAGAATTTTGTAAAATTGGTTACTTCATCAAAACCAATATCAAAAGCAATTTCCTTAAAACTTTTTTCTGTACTGACAATGGCACGTTTGGTTTCCAGGATCACATAATTGTCTATAAAAGACTTGGCAGTATTTAAGGTGAATTCCTTAACCGTTTGATTTAGGAGTTTGGTGGAAACTAACATCTTTTCGGCGTAGTCCTTTACGTTTCGAGTTGTGGTATAATTAGATTCTACCATATCTTTAAATTGTATAAAAGTATTGTACCGTTTCGAATTGTTGATTTGTAGCTTGTTATTGTGTGATTTGCGTTCCAGTCTCAATAAATACAGGTCCAATAATGATGCGATAATATTTTTTCGGGCAAAGGTGTTTTCAGTTTCAAGTTCTGGAATAAGTTGATTTAACCAAGCTTCATTAAGTCTTTTATCTTGGGCAATGGGTGAGGTAATATGGTAATTGTAAAAGTGCGAAATTAATTTTATGGAGGATTTTGAAAAATAGTTCAATACAAAAGCTTCGGTAAATACTATCAAATACCCTTTATATGTTGCATTGTTTTGAAAAGCGTGCACTTGTCCTTTTGCTATTTTTAGCACCGTGCCGGCTTTTAAGGGATACTCCTTTAAATCAATTTGATGGCTTCCTGTTCCCTCGGTAACGATCAGTAATGCAAAAAAGGAAATCCTATGCGGTCGGGTCGGGTTGTGGTCTTCAATAGTGGGTATTCTTGCAAATAATTCGGTTAGATCCAAAAACTCGAAATCGTTCTTAGTATCGTTACTTTGAAATGATATGTTAGGAATATTCTTCAGAGCGGGTGGTGTTCTAACCGGTTAATCTAATGTATAATTAGTCTAAGATACGAAAACAACTAGTGACTATATTCATTTTGTCTGAACCAAAGTGCCCATTTCATAGCCCCATAAAACGGCCGTTAAAAAGAACAAAGGAGGAAAAGTGTTGAAGTCCTATTAATTGTTCCTTTTACGGGACGGTGTTCAATTATTGTTTTTGTTTTTCTGTTTTTCGTTCACACAAGTAAGCTCTAATCTTCCCAAATCCTTAAGAATTCAAAAAAGAACCTTAAACCCATCTATCAACATTTGTACGGCCATCATCACTAATATCATACCCATAAGGCGTTCAATGGCATGAAGGCCACGTTCACGCAAGATTTTATAAAGAAAAGGGGCCGTCAATAGTAGAATAGCTGAAAGACCCCAGGCCAATAAAAGTGCAAATAACCAATTTGACATTTGCCCTGTTCCATTTTGGGTCAAGAGCATTAGCATTGCTAATACCGAAGGTCCCGCGATCATAGGTATGGCAATGGGCACGATAAATGGCTCGCCTCCAGGTTGTTTTCCCATTACCCCGTCTTTATTGGGAAATATTAATCGTAATCCTATTATTAGAAGGATAATTCCACCTGCAATGGTTACAGACTCTTGTTGAAGATGTAAAAAATTAAGAATCTTTTGACCACTAAAAAGGAAGATCAGGAGGATGACGAGAGCAATCAATAACTCACGGAAAATAATAAATCGCTGACGTTTTGGGGGTATCCCTTTTAGCACCGATAGCAATACCGGAATATTTCCCAAGGGATCCATTAAAAAGAATAACAGCACGGCGGTCGACAATATAGAACTTCCTAAATCGGTCATATTTTTTCTCTTTATCTAATTTTTAGATGGTTCTAACAAAATACTACTTATTAAAACAATCGTTTAGAATATCAAAAGCTGTTTCTGCCATTCGATTCCCCTTATTATCCAACAACGGATTTACTTCGGTAAACTCAACACATACTACTTTTTCTGTTTCCAAAAAGCCAGTGATCAAACGCTTTGCTTCCTCAGGGCTAAATCCAAACGGGACAGGGGTGCCAGTACCCCGGGATACAAAATCACAATCTAAACTATCTACATCAAAAGTGATATAGATTGAATCACAATGGTCCAATTTTTCTATGGCTTCCCCAATACATTTTTGAAGCCCTCTGAATCTAACTTCCGGGACCGTATAGTTTTTAATGTTTTTACTAGCTATCAAATCATTTTCAGCTGCTTCAGTATCTCTAACCCCAAAAAAGATCAAATCTTCCGGCAGAAATTTAGGTGTACTTGTACCAATGTTTTTTAGCTTTTCCCAAGATTCAATGGTTGCCTTATCAGGATCATTTGTTTTCATGCTGGCATTGTCCTCTTGTAATGCGGCAGCTAAAGGCATGCCGTGGACATTTCCTGACGGAGAGGTATAAGGCGTATTTAGGTCTGCATGGGCGTCAATCCAAATAATGCCGAGACGGCCCTCTGGATTTGAAGCTTTAATGCCTGAGATTGTTCCATGGGCTGATGAATGGTCCCCTGATAGCACTAATGGAAATTCATTCTTTAACAGTGTTTCCTTGACCACATCTGAGACACGATTACATTGCTCTAGAACAAAACCAATTCTTTTCGCAAAAGAAGTTTTAACCTTGTTGTAAATAGTTTCGTTATGGGTTTTAACGTCAATAGATGGAGCCCTGCTAAAAAAACTATTTTCAGAATTTATTGCTGCTATTTCCATGGCATCAATACCCATGTCTGCTCCTCTTGTACCGGCTCCAATATCTGAGCGGTTTTTGATTATTCTTATATTGTCCATCATATTGAAATTGCGTTTATCGACTTTTTGATGATTTCCACACATTCCAGAAGTTGTTCCTTGGTAATGACCAGTGGTGGTGCAAAGCGTATAATATTACCGTGCGTAGGCTTAGCCAAAAGGCCATTTTCTTTTAATAGCATACAAATATCCCACGCTGTGGAGCTGTCTTCGGTATCATTGACCAGAATGGCATTCAAAAGCCCTTTTCCGCGAACACTTTTTATCAAGTCACAGGTAGAAATGAACGTATTCAGTTCTGTTCTGAAAAGTTCACCCATTTCAAAGGCATTTTCCGCTAATTTCTCATCCTTGACAACCTTTAAAGCAGCTATACCCACGGCGGCGGCAACTGGGTTACCACCAAAAGTGCTACCGTGGTTACCTGGTTGTATTACTTCCATGATATCATTATTGGCCAAAACAGCGGATATCGGATATGCGCCACCAGATATAGCCTTCCCCAAAATCAGAATATCAGGTTTGGTTTCCGGTATGTCGCTGCAATGTTTATCTGTACAAGAGCAATTTCCACAGGTAGCCAATAAGCGTCCTGTCCTTGCAATACCTGTTTGAACTTCATCAGCAATAAAAAGTACATTGTGCTCTTCGCAAAGGGTCTTTGCTTTTTTTAAATAGCCTTCAGAAGGGACATATACACCTGCTTCCCCCTGTATGGGTTCAACTAAAAATCCTGCAATATTTCTATTGTTCTTCAAAACTTCCTTTAACGCTTCGAGGTTATCGTATTCAATCTTTATGAATCCGTCCATGAAGGGCCCAAAGTTTTTCCGGGCGTTAGTGTCGTTTGAAAATGAAATAATGGTAGTGGTGCGCCCATGAAAATTGTTTTTGCAAACCACGATTTGAGCATTGTTTTCCGGAATGCCTTTTTTCTCATACGCCCACTTTCTACAAATCTTAATGGCAGTCTCCACGGCCTCTGCGCCGGTGTTCATGGGCAATAACTTATCAAAATGAAAGGTTTCAGTTGCGTATTGCTCAAACGCTCCCAGCATATTATTATGAAATGCTCTTGAAGTTAAGGTCAACGTTTGCGCTTGTTCAGTCATTGCCTTAATTATCTGAGGATGGCAATGTCCCTGATTTACGGCGGAATAGGCTGAAAGAAAATCAAAATATTTCTTTCCCTCTACATCCCACACAAAAACACCATCACCTTTGCTCAAAACAACAGGTAAAGGATGGTAATTATGTGCTCCGTATTTATCTTCTCTAGCAATTAATGCCGCTGTTTTAGTGAGTACCTCCATCGGTAGCGCGTTTTATTTTTTTTCGTTGTAAAATGAGATATATGATTCCGCCCAGTAAAAAAGAATCCACAAAATAGGCATGTGTTAATTCAAATAATTCCAAATAGGTACAAAAGGCTATTGCTGAAGCGCTGCCCCAACTTATTAGCGCCGTAAAATCCCAATCTTGGACATCTTCCAATTCGTAGCGTTGTTTTTTAATCCAAAAGAAATGTATCAGATATATGGAAGATATAGACGGGATCAAAACACCCAATGTGTTTAGAAAAACAAAAAAATATTCGGTAATGCCCAATAGGGCAAAAGTGATACCAAAGAAACTGGCAACCAAGGTCAGTTTTTTATAACCCCATTTGGTCTTTACGGTTGCAAAGGCCAAAGCAGCAGAAAATAGGTTCAAGGAATTCGTGACCCAGGTCGATAAGAACAACAAGGCAAAAGCCGGTAAGACCAAATCAAACTGTGTCATTATTTTTATAATATCCACCTCGCCTGTCTGAATGGCGGGTACAGCACTAAAATAAAGGGCGAATGGTGAACCGATTACAATCCCCAAAACGGCAATAAGGCTGTGTTTATCATTCCGGGTAAATCGTGAAAAATCAGCCATAAAAACAGGTAAAAAAACAGTTGAGCCCACAAGAATAGAGACCGCTTCAAACAAAGTCATTGTAGGATTTTCTGGTACAAAATCGACAATTTGAGCAAAGGACATTCCTTCATTAAAACTTACGTAGTAGACATAAAGCAGAAACAGGGCTAAAAAAGGAACGGCCAAATTGGTCAATCGTTCCAAGCTTTGAATACCGTAAATTGTGGTTGCAGTAATCAGAGCCCCCATTAGCATAATGATGGGCCATGCTGGTACCGCCATATCGAAAGTGGCATGAACGGTATCAACCACGGCTACAGAGAGTAATTCCAGAGTAACCGAAAACCAGCCCAAAAGGACTAGCCCAAAGACAAAATTCAAAATTTTGGCACCCTGTTTGCCAAAACTGAAATACAAAATCATATAAGTCGAAAACCGGGAACGATTACCGATTCTCGTGGTGCCTAGACACAACAATGACAGGATTAAAGTAGAAATGCCAAAGGCCCAAAGCGCCTTTTTAAAACCGACAGCCAAAGCCACTTCAGCACCCAAATAAAAAATGGTAAGCGAAAGCCCCGTGCCTGCTATTATCAGAGCAATGACCCAACCAGACCTGTAATCTTTTGGTTGTACTTTGGTGTTTGTATATTGGTCAGCCATAGCAGGGTCTATTCAATGGTTTGTAATAATTTGTTTAAAAACTTCCAGAATTTTTGGACGGAACTTAGCTGTACGCGTTCTTCGGGGGAATGCGCTCCAAGTATATTTGGTCCAAAAGAAATCATTTGCATTTTGGGATATACTCCCGCGATAATTCCACATTCCAAACCGGCATGTATCGATTCTACTTTGGGCGGAAATTCATTGATTTCTTCGTAGCACTTTTGTGCTATTTCCAACAAGGGACTATCGGGTTTGGGCTCCCATCCAGGATAGGGGCCGACTTCGTTCACCTTCGCAAATGAAAAGCTGTCACGAATCAGTTTTACCAACATATCACGTTCCGAATCTACCGAGCTTCGGCTATGACAGGCAAAAAATACCTGGCCCTCCCCAATTTTTGCAATGGCGATATTGTTAGAGGTTTGTACCAAACCTTCAACACCTTGTGTCCATGAAAATACGCCGTTTGGCAAATTTAAAATGGCATCGATGACGCTCTTTTGGGTTTGAACATCCAATACCCCAGTAGCATTTTCAGTTACTTCTGAGGTAATGGACAATTTTGGGTCCGTGCCCTCGTATTTTTTTTGAAGTTTGCTCTGAATGCTTTGAAAACCGTGTGGTAGCGCTGACAGTTTATCCTCCCGTATAGCGATTACCATTGTGCCATTTCTAGGAATTACGTTGGTGAGTGTGCCAACATTCATGGAATGCAGCCTACAATCAAATTTGGAAGTCAATTCTTTTAGGCATTCAACCAGGACCAGTATCGCATTGGCGCGGTTTAAATGAATATCTACGCCTGAGTGACCTCCGGTCAACCCATTTAATTGAATTTCAAAAAGCTCGTATTCCTTGGCATCCAAAAGTTTTATATCATAGCTGCCTTTGATTTCTACATCAACTCCGCCTGCGCAACCAATTGTTATTATATCATCTTCTTCCGAATCAAGATTCAATAAAATTTCTCCTGTCAACTGATTTTTAGTCAACGCCATAGCACCCGTCATTCCTTTTTCCTCGTCTATCGTAAACAAGGCCTCGACAGGCGGGTGCTCCATATCTTTGGATGACAAAACGGACATAATGGCCGCCACGCCTATTCCGTTATCGGCACCTAGGGTGGTTTCCTTTGCCTTTACCCAATCGCCATCCACATACATTTGAATTCCCTCTGTGGCGAAATCGAAATTTGAAGTAACTTCCTTTTGATGTACCATATCCAAATGCCCTTGGAGCACAACTGTCTTATGATCTTCTTTTCCATGGGTGCCCGGCTTTTTAATAATTACATTCCCCGTAGCATCTACGAAGGTTTTCAGACCTAAAGACTTTCCAAAAGAAATCATATAGTCAATGATTTGCTCTTCCCTGTTGGATGCCCGGGGAATTGCGTTGATGGCATCAAAATGTTGCCAGATGACTTTAGGTTCTAAAGCTGTAATCTTCATTGTTTAAATATTTTTTTAGAATGAGATAAAGGACAAAGGCAATACTAAATGAATTCAAAACCAAAATAGAGATAATCGTAATATACCCAAAGCGCCCTAAAAAGGCAAACAAGTAACAACCCGGTTATTTGGAGTAATTCGGCCTCTATAGAAAGGTAAGAAGTAACAACAATAATAGAAGCAATATGAATTCCATAAACTGATTTGTCTTATGGTACTTATTTTTTTGAAAAATCACCTACCCTTTGTTGGCTTTCTTTCGACATTATTAATTAGTGAGCAATTTTTCTGTCAAGGGTATTAATTCTGGATGACAAACAACCCCGTCATCTACAATTTGAATATCATCTAAAAAGATACTTGTCTTTGCTACTACACCATCAAAATGAGATTTAGCAGGCTGTCCTAAAGGCGGCATATCCATTGGGCTTGTATGGCCAAAACCAAAATCTACGCCTCCCCAAATACGTTCATCTTCAACAATTTCGCCACATAATTTTCTAATATTTGGACCAAAACCAAACATATTATGAGAAATCTTATACAGATTAGGATCGTCAAAAGAAGCTAGATACGCTTTGTATTTTTCAGCTTCAGCTCCTCCTTTTACCTCAGCAATGTTCCCGTCTTTCATTATAAACTCTAAATGATTGTCCGTATTATACACATCTGCATGTTGTATCATATCAAAAACAATAGTACCGTTCATGCTGTTTGTTTTTGGAACAACGTTTACATAACCCGGTGCGGTACCAAATATGGGTTTCGAATAATCACCACTATCAATATCGAATGAATAATTAAGATCTGTTTCATATGAAAGCTTGGTGCCATTAGAGCTAGTAATTGTAATGACTTTTGCTTTCATGGTCATTTCTTTTACTTTGTTTAAAAATTGTTCTAATATGCTAATATCAAAACCAACAAAAGTCCGTATTAAAGAAGGAATTGAACTTTCACCAATAATTAAATATCTTAATTTATTGTTATTCTTAAATGCTGTTTCCCAAATAGTTGAATACAGAAAAACGGTGGAATTTAATTCTATCCAGACATCTACATGACTCAAAGCTGCTGTTAAAACTTCTGATGGCCAATCTTTCATACCGGCTTCACCGTCTTGTTCTGCTTTAGGTGTCCATAAAATTAGCGATTTACCTCCTACAGCCGCTGTTTCCTTTGCCAATACGTCAGCGAATTCTCTGTTTGAACCCGAGTCACCTGTAATAGCCACTGTTTCACCTGGTTGAACCTTGAACATTTCTTCAATCATTACTTTGGCCACCAAGGCCTCCGGTGCAAGATTAATTGTAGTCATAACTTAATATTTTTGTATGAAAGGGAATATGTACTATTCCCCTAATTAATTAGTACAGCTAATAAAGCTGCTATTTAGAAGCTAAATGTAAATGTAGTTCCTACGGTAGCAGGGGTGCCTAGCCAGCCAAAACCAGATTCAGAATACTCTAAATAATATTTTTGGTCTAAAATGTTTCTAGCCCATAAAGACAATTTAACTTTGTTAATAGATAAGCTCGCTTGGGCATCTAACAATTGATACGCATCTGATGTAAAATCAGCTGAATTGGAGTCTTCCCAATATATTTTTCCGGTCCCGTTATAGTTTAAACTAAGATCCAAAGTCGTTTTCTCATTGAACGGAATGCTTGATTCCAAACCAAGGTTGAAATTGTTTTGAGGAACCAACGAGGTGTTTTTATCATTAAATTGATCTAAATCTCTTTCGGTTCCGCTTGCACCACCAGTAGATCCGCCTTCAGTAATTTTAGATTTCACGAATCCGTAGTTGAACAAAATATCCAAATACTTCGATACCCTCGTCTTGGTATCAAATTCGAATCCGACAATGGTACTCTTGTCATAATTAAAGTTACCAGGTGTAAAATCATCACCGGTAATAGCGAACTGTTGTCTGTTTGTAAAGTCAGAAAAGAATACTGAGCCATTTAAGATAAATCGATTGTTCCAAGAAGACGTTTTAAAACCTACTTCAAAATTATCTGAAAATTCTCCTTTAAAATCTCTATTGAATAATGGGGTTACTTTTGGGTTAAATCCTCCAGCACGATATCCGCGACCATAATTTGCATATAGCAATACATCTTTTGAAGACTGATACGACAATGATACTTTAGGTTGCAATACATTCTCTTTTTTCTCATCAGTTTGCCCATTTAACAAATCATTCAAATCAAATTTATCGCTATCAAAACGCAGACCTGCTGAAGCCGTTAGCTTATCAGTTAATTTATAGTCGAAGAAACCAAATACCGCTAAGGTTTTAAAAGTGGCTATGTAATCGGTAACTGCAAAATCATCAGTTAAAAAAAAGTCACTTTGGAAAAATGGCCGTTCAACATTTTGATAGAAACCGCCTAGACTCCAGTCAAATTTTGTGTCTGTTTTTCTATTGGTTAAACGTATTTCTTGGTTAAAGGACTTAGTATCATTGGTTTCGCCTTGATCGAGCCAAAAAACTTCGATAAAATCTAAATCACCAACTGTTTTTCTTTTCACGTTATTATATGAAGTAATACTTTGCAGTTTTACATTGTCCAAGCTATATTCTAAATTGAGATTGGTATAAAAATTCTGCATTTCAGATTCTCCAAATGTATCTTGTGAAATAACATTATCACCTTTATCCGGGTTTGGATTCAAATAA
This sequence comes from Maribacter sp., assembly GCF_049667165.1. Taxonomy (GTDB): domain Bacteria; phylum Bacteroidota; class Bacteroidia; order Flavobacteriales; family Flavobacteriaceae; genus Maribacter_A. The sequence continues at coordinate 7,913 of NZ_JBATHS010000282.1, read as the reverse complement.
TCTAAACCAACAGCAAAGAAATCATTATCTGCAGAACTAGGGTTTGTAGAGTAATACGTAGCACCACCTTTTGAATCGATATATTGGGCCGTAACATTTGCCTTAAACTGCGATGATAGTTTAAACATCATTTGTCCCCTAAGCGTAAATTCCTTTCTAAAGTCCACCTTTTTGTTTAAAAATTCGTTGGTCAACAAGCCATCAAAATTTTTGTACTGTGTAGAAAGACGGTAAAAAACCTTGTCTTTTTTGATGGCTCCTGATGATACAAAACCTGCTGTCAAGGCATTTCCATTGCCGTAACCTAAGGTTACTTTGTTTTTCATGGTATTCGTGGGTTCTTTCGAGTAAATATTAATGGCTCCACCGATGGCGTTTTTGCCATAAAGCGCCCCCTGAGGACCTTTTACAACTTCTATCAAAGCCAAATCGAATAATTCTTGATTTAACAAACTAGGGTCGGCAATGGTTACCCCATCTATTACAAAGGCAACAGGAGCATCGCTATTTCGAATTTGAGGAATACCTCGAATAATCAGTGAATTCACGCCGATAGCCTGACTTTCACTCAATTTAAGGTTGGGTACTAAATTGGCAAAATTGGCAACATTATTAATACCAGCTTTTTCTATCCCCTCACTATTAAAAGCAGTTACCGATTCGGGAGTTGTTTGTATAGAAGCGGTACGTTTTCTAGATTTACCCATGACACCTGCAAAGCCCTGCACAACAACACCCTCTAATTGTGCGGCATCTTCAGCAAGTGCTATATTAATAGTGGTTTGATCAGCGACTGCAATTTCTTGGGTCTTGAAACCGATATATGAAAATACAAGTATAGCATCAGCACCCACTGTTATTTCAAAATTTCCATTAAAATCGGTGGTTACACCGTTGGTCGTTCCTTTTTCAACAATATTTACTCCTGGTAGAGATTCGCTTCCGTCGGATATAACTCCGCTTATGGTTCGTTCTTGAGCCCAAGTAACAATTGGAATCAGCAATAAAATAAATAGAAGTTTTTTCATGAGTTCCTAGTTTAAATGAATATGAAGTGGTTTTTAATCTGCGGCTAATGTAACTGATCACTATTATTTTCGATTCCTTTTAATTATTAACTTATTATTTAATAATTTTAAAAGTATAATAGGAATTTATGAAAAAGCAGGAATTTGACTCATTGACCCTTACATCAGAATATTTCAGCATCCTACTAAAGGAATTACTAGACGTTTTCAAAAACAAGCATAGGTTAAATGAGCTGCCAAAATCGATGCAACTATACGGATATGGGAACTACGACGAGAACCGCCCCAACCTTAAAAACGATTTCGAACATATCGGAAACGACACTATTAACGGAAAATACCTCTATGACAAGACTCGCAGCTTTCATAAGGGCAAACCCTTTATAAAACTGAACAAATACTATAAATCAGTCATTTTGCTCTATATGGGTTATGAGGATGTTCAACAATTCCTAGACGCTCATAAGCTTGATAAAGAAAAAGAAAGGAAACAACTTGATTTATTGTATGATGGCAAGACCAACAAAACCTATTATTTCATCAACTACTATTTTGGTGAAGATGATGTGATCCTGAAAGGGGAAACGATCATCTCGAACAATTGGAAAAAAATAAAGCACTCTTACGTGTACCCCCAAGATGATGGCTCGTATCAAGAACACTTTAGCTTTGGAACTATAATTCGAAGGGAAGACACCCTGCATATTAACGCAAAAGCCTTGTTGGATGGAACATTGGTCGAAGGGGCCAGTGAAATTTACTATATTGGCCATAACGATCCCACTAACATTCAATTTTTAGTGGGAACCTATTGCACTTTTGATATCTATACCAACACAGTGGCTGGGCAAAGTATATTGGAACGTTGCGAATCGAAGGAAGACATGGAAAAGAGATCCAAAAGCCCCGTTATTCCGCCCTATATCGCTTTGGAAATCCGGAACAAAAGGATTGTTAACGATAGCATTGTACCCAAGCATTTTTTGGAGCTTTCCGAAAATAGTCCATATGCATCAATTTATGGTAGCTTGCCCGGCACCTATGAAATGAAATTCGAGTTCCCTGATGGCTTTATCGAAACCTTGAATTTTAAGATCGTATCCACGAATTATAAAATAGTGGCCTTGACCGAAAACGTCTATTTTGAAAAGGACGCATTGAATCTATTGAACAAGGGATCTATAGTACATTTTAGTTTCGATTTTGCAGGCATCATCGCTTTTGACCGGGTGGATATTTATTTTAAGACCTATTACCTTAAGGAAGATAGCGAAATGCAAAAGGGCGTATTCAGTGGCATCGATAATGAGAATCGGTTGGTCAATGGGGAGGTTGGCATTCGTTTTAACAAGGCCTAATTATCTAATAACCCAAAACGGTTCCTCAAAAAGGCCATTTTGTAGGACTATTTCTTAATTGGAAAAACCAGAATCCAAAAGTGTCCCAAAAGCGGTCTCTTTTAGTAGTTTCGTTAATTGACATTTTATGGGAGTGATATAATTAAATTTTTAGTCCTTTGTTAGGTTTAGCCAACACCTACAGCACTTTTGTTTTCTTTCATTCCGCAAGCTACATTCACTCCAAAATAAGAGCTTCCGGTTCCGCACAATACAAGTTGTGATTATTAATACTTAAGACATTGTTAAAAAAATATTATTCACAACCTGTATTTGTTGCCAATGCTTAATCCCAAATTTAACCTATCATCGCATAGAAAAGGTGAAATATTATTTTCCTACATCCATCACCATAGCAGAACCTCTACAGCCTCATCCAAAACCTCTACACCAAACTCACGGACATACGCCTTAGTAGTTAAAACACTTTGGTGACCAAGCGTCTCTCCAATTATATCAATGCTAACTCCTTTCTCGCGTAGGCACATGGCAAAACTATGTCTTGCAACATAGCTAGTGACATTTTTGGTTATACCTGCTTTCTCTGCCAGTATTTTTAAACTTTTATTATACTGCCCAAGTGTTTTATGTTTCCGATTCTCAATTTGAGTAGGTGTCATACAATCATATAACAAGATCGGGAAGACGAAGTTTGTATCTGTCCTGTTCTGATTATAATAATCCAATATTACCTTGACAGGAGGTACAATCTTTATGGAAAAATTCCCTTGAGTTTTCGCTCTTGCGTAGGTGATTCGTTTCTTAGTAATATCAGACCATTTTAGTCGCATCATGTCGGCAAAGTTCATACCTCTAGTATAGAAGCTAAATAAAAAATAGTTCTTGGCATTGATAAGTTGAATATCCTCTCCACAATCAACTTCTTTAAAAGATTCAACTTCGGATATGGTTAGGGCATGCTTGATTCGTTTGCCCCGAAGTTTAGATATTTTGTATTTATGGAAAGGGTATAGGTTCTGCTTAATTAAATCTCTACGAATTGCTAAGTTAAAAATCGTACGTAGGCTTCTCATGCGTACAGAGATCCCTCCATTTGAACCGCCTCTGCTCCTAAGAAAGACTTCATACTTATCCAAGAATGTAACATTGATTTCGCGCATATATAATACGGGTCTGTTATGAAATATTTTTAAAGAGTTTAATGTATCTCTATTTGTACGAGCATAACCCATTCTTCCAGATAATTCTAAATCTCTGACCACGGAATTCCAAAATTCAAATAAATCGATTTTACTTCTCTTTGAACCAAATCGGAAACGGTTTTCAAATTCATTGAGGGTAAAATCAACATCCTCTATTTCAAATTCAGAAATGATGTTCCGTGCTTTGATTTTAATTGTGTCCAACAAACGATTATTCTGCATCGCATTTGGATGTCTGGTTTTGAAACAATGTTCTTTTTCATCCCATAATACTTTTTTGACCAAAAGTCCAGTAGCTATAATTTTTTTTTGTCGGTCTTTTAGTACCTGTAAAATAATGGAATGTTCGCCCTCAGCGTTTGATTTGTTCTTCAATTTTAATTTAATACTTACCATGCTTTTTTCTTAAGGGGTGAAACATAGGTGAAACAAATCCCACCTTTTTTGAAAACGCATGAAAACAATTAAAAACAAAAACCCAACAAATACAAGGGTTTCCAGGGATTGAAGAAAAATGAAAACAAATGAAAAGACAAATATTCGCGCTTACAAGCAGGGGGTCACTGGTTCGAATCCAGTAGGGCCCACATTAAGCACAATCCCGATGAAGTTTACTCCATCGGGATTTTTGTTTTCAAGGCGCTTGAAGTTTACTTCATAAGAATACAGAAAACAAAAATCCAAGTTCGCGCTAAAGCGCATCGAGATTGTATTTGCAGTAGGGGTTTTCTAATGGATATGCAATCCAGTAGGATTCACATTGATTATCAATGAGTTATCAATTTTTTACCAAGGTAATTCTTTTTTGTTTGCATAAAATTGGCATTATTAAACGACTATTTTGCCAATATAAAGAAATCGTTCTGATACTATTTCAAAAATCCTTATTTTGTGGAAACCATATGAACATAAATTCAACGTATCTACCAAAACCATGAAAAGGAAGACGGCCGCGGAAGAGCTCCTTCGAATGCTAAATAGTGTTTTATACAAAAAAAAGCAAAAGTCGGGTACTGCTGGGAAAATTATCCAATCGAATAAAAGTTGGTGGAAAGAGGGTATCCTCTACCAAATCTACCTCCAGAGTTTTAAGGATACCGATGGCGACGGTTTTGGTGACCTTAATGGAGTTGTCGAGAAATTGGACTATCTCAAAAGCATTGGCATCACTATGGTATGGATAACCCCATTCCTAGAATCCCCCATGGTCGATAACGGCTATGATGTGAGCGATTACAAAGCCATACACCCCCGTTACGGTACTATGGAGGATTTTGACAGGATGATTTACGGTCTGCACGAACGGGGAATCAAGTTTGTACTCGATATGGTCGTAAACCATAGTAGCGATCAACACGAATGGTTCAAAGGGGCAAGCAGCTCCAGGGACAACGAGTATTACGACTACTACCATTGGTGGCCCGCAGAAAAAGGTGAACCACCATATAGGCATAGTTTGTTTGAACCAGAGGGCGCTTGGGATTATGTCGAAGCGGTCGACGCATATTATCTGCACACGTTCACGGGGAAACAGCCCGACCTAAATTGGGAGAACCCCAAAGTTCGTCAAGAAGTATATGAAATCATGAAATTTTGGGTCGAAAAAGGGGTAGACGGCTTTCGTATGGATGCCTTTCAATTTGCAAGTAAGGACACTACTTGGCCCGAGTTTCCTGAAGGGCACGAAAAGGATTATGTCAAATGGTACGGTCTTCTTCCTCAATTACACGTGTATTTAAATGAAATGTACAATCATGTCATAGGGAAATATGATGTATTTGCGGTTGCCGAAGGGACCGGAAGCACTTTCGAGGATGCCCATAATCTAGTAGATACGGACCGCAACGAACTTCAAATGGCCTATCACTTCGAGACGGTGAATCTGTCCCAAACACCTGAAGGATACTCCCTATTGGATTTTAAGGGTGTTTTTTCAAAATGGGACGATGCGTTTTCCGAAAACGGGTGGATCGCCATCTTTCTATCCAACCATGACAATGCCCGTTTGGTATCTCGGTTCGGTAATGACAGTGACGAATTTAGAACGGTATCCACCCAATTATTGAATACTTTCTTAATGAGCATGCGAGGCACACCTTATCTCTATTACGGGGATGAAATCGGTATGACCAACATCGATATGCCCAACATCGAAGAATATACCGACATCGAGGCCCAAGGTAGATATCAGAGCGCCTTAAAGGCCGGTGCCGATATGGAAGAGTTCATAAATACGCTCAACTACAATTCCCGAGAGAACGGACGTACGCCGATGCAGTGGGATGCATCCGAAAACTCAGGTTTCACCACGGGCGACCCATGGCGCCATGTCAATCCGAACTATACTGAGATAAATGTAGCCAAGCAGGAAACAGACCCTAATTCCGTACTCTCCCATTTTAAACGAATGACTGAAGTGCGCAAAAAAAACCCGGTCTTGGTCTACGGGGATTATACCTTGTTGCTTCCGGAACACGAACAGGTCTATGCCTTTACCCGCGAGTTGGATGAGGACAAAATGTTGGTACTCCTGAATTTTTCCGAAACTGAATCCACAATAGAGTTGGATGAACTGCAAGGACTGACATCTGAGAAAGTTGTCATCGACAATTATGAAGGTACTGCCGTTGAAGGAGCTTACCTAACCCTTAGACCATACCAAGCCATACTGTTTTCATTGGGTTGACCAATTCTTCAATCAAAAAAAGGAACCTATTCGTCATTGACCAGCCCCAAATACCGTCTTCAAATCAGTGTTGTTGTCAGCATAAGAAGATGGGTTTATATCGTTATTTGAATACCTTTATGTCGATATCCATAAAACCTTGGGATAATCCCCAATGAAAAGTGTTGATCAAATCCGGCCTTGAAATAATTTACTTTTAATTGCAGTAATCCGATGTTCATATGAGTTCTTTTTTTTACCTAATTTCAAGTATATGTTTTTAATAGATGTAGGTTATGAAAATCCCCCAGTTAATATTGTTATTCTCTTTTTTAAGCCTAGTAAGCTGTACCCAGGAAAATCAGGAAAAAAAAGTCAGTTGGGTTTCCTCAACACAAGATAAACAATGGCAGACGCAGGTTGAAGTCCCCCTTTCCGTTTCCAATGGTCCCGTGGATGTTGAAATTCTAATGGATCGGCCTTTACAGGAAATTGAAGGTTTTGGAACTTGTTTTAATGAATTGGGTTGGGAATCACTTAGCTTCTTGTCTGACGAAGATCGTGAGCAGATAATGGAAGAGCTATTCGCCCCTAACAAAGGGGCTAATTTTACCATTTGCCGCATGCCGTTGGGGGCCAATGATTTTTCAAAAGAGTGGTACTCTTATAATGAAACAGAAGGGGATTTTGAAATGAGGAATTTCAGTATTTCGAATGACCTCACTACCTTGGTGCCCTACATAAAAAATGCATTGAAGTACAACCCGGATCTAAAAGTATGGGCGTCACCGTGGTCACCTCCTGTTTGGATGAAAAGAAATAAGCACTATGCCTCAAGATCATCCCTCATGCCTGAGAATGTGCCAGATTCAGTAAAAACTATGATGAGGGATGGTTTTGGAATGGATTTAACGGGAATTGATAACGGCCTCAAACCTGGGCAAGAAGCCCATGAAGGAACGGATAACTTTATTCAAGAGGAAACGTACTTTAAAGCCTATAGCCTATATTTTTCAAAGTTTATTGATGCCTACCGCGATCAAGGCGTTGACATTGCAATGGTGATGCCCCAAAATGAGTTCAATTCCGATCAGGTTTTTCCCAGTTGTACATGGACCGCCAAAGGTTTAAATCGGTTTCTGGAGCATTTGGTGCCAAAAATGAAGGCGCAGAATGTTGACGTATTTTTCGGGACCATGGAGCGACCCGACCACCGACTGGTAGATACTATTTTGAACAATCCTAAAATCAAAGAATCAATAAAAGGTGTTGGTTTTCAATGGGCAGGCAAAGAATCGATTGCACAAATTCATCGGGATTATCCTGAGAAGACCTTATACCAAACCGAACAAGAATGTGGCAATGGCTATAATGATTGGGCCTACTGTACTTATGCATGGGGACTTATGAAACATTATTTAAAGAACGGCACCAATGCATACATGTATTGGAATACATCCCTTAAAGAGGGGGGTAGAAGTACTTGGGGTTGGCATCAAAACTCATTGGTGAGTGTCGATACTACCAACAATACCTATAAATACAATTATGAGTACTTCCTGCTTAAGCATGTGAGCCATTATGTAAAACCTGGGGCAAGACGTTTGGAAACCAAAGGAAGATTCACAGATCTCCTTGCCTTTGAGAATAAGAACAAAAG
>NZ_JBATHS010000281.1:0-14655 GCF_049667165.1 Maribacter sp. | reverse complement strand
CACCTGTATACCCTTCCGCGCCTACTAAATTGACCATGACTCCTGCTACTTTATTGTTGGTATTGCCCAGGGGCAAATCCAAAATGGCCCGAATATGCTGTTCGAATTGGTTGGTATAGCTTGCTTCAATGCTGTAATGTCCACTATTATGGGGTCTCGGGGCCACCTCATTGACCAAGATCTCGTTTTCCTTGGTCAGGAACATTTCTACCGCCAATACCCCTACATGTTTTAAGCGTTTTGAGACCTTTAGGGCAATTTCGAGGGCTTTATTGGCCACGTCCTCATCAATACGGGCAGGACATATGACATATTCGACTTGGTTGGCCTCGGGATGGAACTCCATCTCAACCACGGGATAGGTAATCACCTCGCCCTTGACATTCCGGGCCACGATAACGGCGAGTTCATTTTTAAACGGAATGAGTTCCTCAGCGATACATTCCCCTGGTGACAACCCTTCCAAATCTTTGATGTTTCTAATGATTTTCACCCCTTGGCCATCATAGCCAAACTGGGCGCTCTTCCAAACAAAGGGAAATTCCAGGCTCTCATGCTCAATACTTTCCTTGATTTCACTGGCATAGGCAAAGCGTGAAAAAGAGGCCGTAGGAATGTCATGGTCTACGTAGAACAATTTTTGTTTTCCCTTGTTTTGGATAATGCGTAACGTCGCCGCAGGGGGGTAGACCTGTATCCCTTCATGTTCAAGCTTCTCAAGGGCGGCTATATTTACATTTTCAATCTCGATGGTAAGAACATCGACCTTTTTCCCAAAATTGTATACAGCATCAAAATCCAATAGGTCCCCGATAAAAAATTCATCGCATGCAATTTTGCAGGGCGCATCCTTGGAAGCGTCCATGACCTTCGTATGAATATCGAATTTCCGCGTTTCATACAGCATCATCTTGCCCAGTTGACCACCGCCTAATATCCCTAATTTAAAGTTGGAAGAAAAATAATCCATGGTGTGCTTTATGTGGTTTGGGTTAATGTTCAACGGGTAACTGGAACAAAAATACATCGAATTCTTAAAACTCAAGGGTTGAGATTCAAAAAGAGAAATCAAAATGGTATCTTTGCCATCTTATAAAGCGATAGTCCATTGATAAAACTCCACGATAAATATTTCAAGCCTTATCTCAGTGAGGAACAGATTCTTACTGCAGTCAAATCGATCGCTGAAAAAATTGCCGTCGATTATAAGGATAAGACCCCTGTTTTTGTAGGTGTCCTAAACGGTGCTTTTATGTTCGTTTCCGATTTTCTCAAGGCGTATCCATATCCTTGTGAAGTATCCTTTATAAAATTAAGCTCGTACCAGGGCTTGACCTCTACGGGGATTGTGGAGTCCCTATTGGACCCACCGGATAACATACAAGGCAGGAGTGTGATCATTCTTGAAGATATTATAGATTCGGGTCGTACACTCAAGGAACTGGTGCATATCTTCAACAAGACCAATGTAGCGGAATATAAAATAGCAAGTTTATTCTACAAATCCGAAGTGTACAATGGGGAGTATACCATAGATTATGTTGGCATTGATATCCCCGATAAGTTTATTGTGGGCTACGGACTTGATTATAATGAGTTGGGTCGTAACCTGAGGGAAGTATACCAATTAAATCAAAAACATATGATCAATCTTGTTCTTTTCGGTAAGCCAGGTGCTGGAAAAGGTACCCAAGCCGAGTTTCTAAAAGACCAGTACAATTTACAGCATATTTCAACCGGGGATGTGTTTCGTTACAACATCAAAAATGGCACGGAACTGGGAAATTTGGCCAAATCATATATGGATAAAGGCGATTTGGTACCTGATGAGGTGACCATAAAGATGTTGCAAGACGAGGTAGAAAACCATCTTGATGCCAGTGGATTTATTTTTGACGGTTTCCCTAGAACAGTGGCACAAGCCCAAGCCTTGGATACATTCTTGGAATCAAGGGAAATGAGAATCGATGCTACCCTTGCCCTTGATGCCAATGATGAGGTTTTGATACAACGTCTTTTGGAACGTGGTAAAGTGAGTGGTAGAACGGATGATCAGGACGAATCGAAGATCAGAAATCGTTTTGAGGAGTATAACCAAAAAACGGCCCCCTTGCAAGCGTACTATGAGGCCCAAGGCAAGTTCCACAGTGTAAATGGTATCGGAGCCATCGAAGACATTACCCGCAGGTTGGGCAAAGTTATCGAGGAATTATAAGAAAAGCGTTTATGGGTTGATTTGTTTGTGTTTCATTGATCAATATCAATCTTCAACCATATAGCTGGAAGGCAAGTTGGTCGTCATTAGACCATTGAATATAGGGGATTATGAGGAGTTGTTCAAAGTTGCTTCATACCCGTTGATTTGGGAACAACACGAACATAAAATCTTTGATTTTACCTAATAATATAGGAATAACCTATTTAAACAACAAGGAGTTAAGTTGATCAGTGTGAATCGCAGCGCTTTGAAAACCCTTTTACTACGTCTTGAAGCAAGTTGTTTGAAGTATAAAGTAACCATAAACTAATAATCTATAAACCATAAACTCCAAAAATGACCGAAGGCAACTTTGTTGATTACGTAAAGATCCATGCCAGCTCTGGTAATGGAGGAAAAGGTTCTGCGCATTTGCATCGGGAAAAATACATTACCAAAGGCGGTCCTGATGGGGGTGATGGTGGTCGAGGTGGGCATATCATTGTTCGGGGCAATAAAAATCTTTGGACCCTGGTAGGTTTTAAGTTCAAACGACATTTTAAGGCGGGTCATGGAAGTCACGGTAGCAAGAACAGAAGTTCGGGTGCGGACGGGGAAGATATTTATATGGATGTACCCTTGGGCACTGTTTTTAAAAATGCGGAAACCAATGAAGTACTTTTTGAGATCACCGAAGAGGATGAAGAGAAAATACTGTTGGAAGGAGGTATGGGCGGACGTGGCAATTGGCATTTTAAAACCCCTACGAACCAAACCCCCCGTTACGCACAACCTGGGGTCAAAGGTCAGGAAATAGATGTTGTATTGGAGTTAAAGGTTTTGGCCGATGTGGGTTTGGTCGGTTTTCCCAATGCGGGCAAATCTACCTTATTGGCGGCAATTACTTCGGCAAAGCCCAAAATAGCGGATTATGAGTTTACCACGTTAAAGCCCAACCTGGGTATCGTGAAACATCGTGATTTTCATAGTTTTGTCATGGCCGATATTCCGGGAATTATCGAAGGAGCAGCAGAAGGGAAGGGGCTCGGGCATTATTTCCTCAGGCATATTGAGCGTAATGCCATGCTTTTATTCTTGATTCCTGCGGACAGCAACGATATCAGTAAGGAATATGAGATTCTATTGGATGAGCTTCGTCGATACAATCCGGAACTTTTGGACAAGCAGCGCTTGGTCGCCGTCTCAAAAAGCGATATGCTCGATAAGGAATTGATGGACGAAATGAAGATTGAATTGGACAAGGATTTTTCAGAAGTCCCCTATATGTTCATTTCCTCGGTGTCCCAATTTGGTATCCAAGAACTAAAGGATAGGCTTTGGACCCTACTCAACAGTTAATCGAATAAAGAGCGTTTTCTTCACTTCACGAGCAGATTTTCTTTAAATTTAGGAAAAACTATGCTGATGAAGGGCATCATATATACAATGCTGGTCGTTGCATTATCCTCATTATCTGCTTGCCATGTGGTTCGTGTACATACCGATTATGAAAAGGAAACCGATTTTTCGAATTACGCGACCTATAATTATTATAGTGATATGGAAACAGGCCTGGGTGAATTGGAAGAAAAACGCTTTTTGAATGTGCTGGATATGGCAATGCAAACCAAGGGATTGCGACTTTCCGAAGAACCTGATTTCCTCATCAACATTCAGAGTCGATTTTATCAAACCCCAAGGAACAATTCGGTCGGATTGGGGGTAGGGGGTGTCGGAAGAAATGTCGGTGGAGGGGTGTCTGTGGGCATTCCTGTAGGACAGGCCAAAGTACAGCGGGAAATCATTTTCGATTTTGTCGACAGCCAAAAAGAGCAATTGTTTTGGCAGGCCACAAGCAAGAGCGGTTTCAATGAAAAAGCAACCCCTGTAGAACGGGAGCGTAAGCTAAAGGACATTGTGGCGAAGGTATTGTCAAAATATCCACCGAAATCAAAACAATAGAAAAAGCGGTTCCATTAAGATTCGAAACCGCTTTTTACCATAAATGCTTCAAGTTATCCTCTTAACAAATCCCTATACTTGTCTTTGTAGCCTATCAACATCACGACATTCAAGACCAGTAAAATCAAAGCCCCTGGGATGGTGCCCGGTTCCAAGGTTGCATGAAAAAGAACCGCATTGATCGATACACTCATCAGGATAAGGGCCATCAGAGCCCCGTACTTATTGAATAAAAATGCTAATCCTGCCAAAACTTCCACAAGGCCCACCAGATAAACCGTCTTTGTGCTTGCCAAGCCTCCCATGTAGCCCATGGCAGCTTCACTCATGGCACTATTGTCCATGGGTACAAAGTGGAAAAATTTATCGAGGCCGAAGACCAGAATAAATAGGCCTAGAAGTATTCGTAAGACCATAAAGACTTTTGTGTTCATAATACATCGGTTTAGTTGTTGTTGCCTTAAATATAATAATAAATTGGATTCTTGGTTAGCTGTAATTATTTTATTTTCAGCAACTTATAGGTTTTATTGTTCGGCATAACGTTGAATTTCTTGAGCATGACGACTGGTTTGGGGTGTCTGAACGCTTCGTATCTTGGTAACCACATTGCTAAATCCGCTATGGAGTAGACCCATAGAACATATTCAAAAAACACGTGTAGGTAGGCCATTGAAAAAGTAGTGGATGCTATGGTTCAAGATATATTATTGGAGATACGGATGTGTTTTACATATGGAGAACCTTATTTAGGGAATTTGGCCCCACTGGATCAGCGGGTGAAATCGAATGATGTCATTTCCTTTTTACCTTGACCACATAGGTTGCTACGATGGCATCATCCAACAGAATATGTACATCAAATAGCCCCGACCTTTCAAACACATACTTTAATGCGAATCCGGTTTGGTCCTGTAGGATTATGGGGTGCACGTTTTCGTTTGCAATACCATTGAACAGGGACATACCCAAACGATTTCCATCAAAGGTCTTCGATGTTTGCAGTTGGAAGGAAACAGGTGCGTCCTTAATGGTTTCAATACGCATTACAGTGGGTGATAGCGGTATAATATGGGGTATAAAAGACTCTTTATATACGATTGGTCCCTCGATAAACTCGTTAAAAGTTGGCGGTTCAGGGAGTAATGCCCATTCCGCTTCCAGCGGATAATGGTTTTTAATGAACAATGCGGGATCGGCAAGAAAATAGCCGTCAAAATATGCCGCCTTGAACCTAGGTCCATCTTCATCAAGAATGGTGCTTCCTGCCGACCAAGTAGCATCGCATAGATACCATGTATTGTTTAATTGAACCGCATTCCACGAGTGGTTCGGAAGACTTTCATGACTTAAATGCAAGGTTGGGGTACGACCGTACCCATTAATGATCTTACAATCAATGTCGACCATATGCGCCAATTCACGAATTAAATAGGCATAACCCGTACAAGCTGTTTTCTGTTCCTTAATGATCTTTTGAAACATCTTTGGCGTATACCGGTCGTTCCAAGCCATATAAGCCACTCGATCTTTCGCATGTTTTTTGCGCTTTTTGGTCGTAACGAGGTACGACCCATAGTCATTTTCAATCGTTGTACTGACCCACGTGTAAATCGCCCTGAACTTTTCAACGTCCGTCGATAAATCAGCAGTTAGTTTTTGGGTCAGTACAGGCAAATTGTCTAAATATTGGCCCTTGTGGGCCAAGGCTAAGCTATCCGCTTTCCTAAAATCGATGTCCTTGAATTCAAATTCTTGGGCCTGGGATAAACCGCTAACCAATATAAAAAGCAGAAGAATAGATCTCATTATTTGAAAAGGGCGATGAATTTTTGAAATATAGTACGTTTTGAAACGTAGGCACCACCGACCACCACTTCGCCCATAAGCTCAATATCGGTGGCTTCAAAGATGATGGTAATTTCTATCGTGTCCGTTTTGCTATTCGGTACCCTGTATTCCTTTGCATCATAGCCTAAATAGCTGAAAACCAAAACATCATTGGCTTCCAAGGTTATCGGAAACTCAAACCTACCCTCAAAATCGGTGGATACTCCCGTTGTTGTTCCTTTCAAAACAATTGAAACCCCGGGCAGCGGCAAATTATCCTCATCCAATACAGTGCCTTTAACCGTGTATTTTTCAATACTGATGCTATTATTCGCAACATGGTTTGCAGTAGCAACAAGTTCTGTGTGCACCGTAGTGTTCCCTGTTGATAGTTCTTGCGCCTTTACGCTCGAGAGCGTGCATAATGACAGCAATGAAAAAGTCATTGCCCCAATACCTTTTGACAATATATTCATACCGCTATGATTCAATTCGTTTCTATTATAATCCGTAAGTTGTGACGTCTTGAAGCGACCACAGATATTCCGATTCGTATGACAAAAATAAGGCATTAATTCTGATTGGGACATATTGGTGAAATCGATCACTTCTTTTTCACAACTGTTGCAAAATCCACCATTGGCGGTCTTACTGAAATTTTCAAATTTTTCGGAGCAAGGCTTTTTCACGGTAATACGTAATGAATTTTTCATGATGTTCTGGTTTAAAAGTTATACCTCTAAACTAGATGATTGCCCTTAGTATAAAAACAACCCGTTAGGAATGTCCTGCTTTCAGTGAGCGAAACCACACCTTGAGTGAGTTTGCCAAAAGCTATGGCGATGTATAAAAACGGTTCATTCCACTTTTAACCGCAACCCTTCACTATGACTTGAAAACTCAGGGGCATACATGCTTTGGATCGTGGTAATGCCATTACTGAAATTACCCGCATTGTTTACACGAAGGTCATATTCAAATACAAATACGCCTTTGGGCAGGTAATCGAAAAAGAAATTGGTGCTGGCATCCTTGGTGCTCTCATAATATCCCAAACCATCTTGCCATTTGTATTGTGATAGCACATTTATGGGTTCCAAGCCAGCGGCCCGCATATCCTTCATATGAACAAACTCCATAGGGCGGTCTGCCTTGAGTTCAATACGAACCCGTACGAGATCACCGACCTTTAATTTGGTCTCATTGGTTATCTCGGTTATTTCCTCACCTGTATCTGAATACTTTCTCAAGAAGAGTTTTTTCTTCAATTGCAATGGGGTTTCAGCTGAAGTAATTTTGTCCAAATCCTCAAAATATTGCCAGTAAAGAGCACCCCAGGCGATGCCATCACCTTTTTTGGCAAGTTGTACTTCTGCTTTTTTAGATTCAATTTCGTTATTGTTCCACGAAGTTTTGTAGTAACCAGTTCCTGCCTCGACTTTGACATTCTCCAATTTAGATGGATCAATTTTCTCACCTCCTACTAAAACTTCTACGGCATCGGTAACAGAAAGCCAATCGCTACCTTGTAACAAAAGTGCATATACCGCTTCGGTGGTAGCTTTGGTCGTTTTCCATTGGTTGGTCTGTTTATTTTTCAACAACCAGATTTTAAGATTGTCTATGGTTTTAGTATCATTTTCAATCTCAGAGAATGATTCAATCAATAACGCTTGTGTTTCGATAGGGGCTTGGTACCAATACCAAGAACTGGTGTTTTCTTTCCAGTACATACCCCATTCGTCGGAATTGATGCTGTTCTCTTTTAATGAACGAAGAATTTTCCCTGTATATGTTGCGTCTTTATTTCGATGTAAGATCAAGGCAATCATCCCTTTGGAATACAAACTTCGTTTGGTCCAATATTTCTGTGCTTGACCTAGATAGTATGCAGTGATTTCGTCTACTTTTTTAGAAGTCTTGATGTCTTTAAAAAAACTGCGCATATACAGATAATGCAATTGCGTATGGCTCAAATGGTCATCGTCCAGATTGGTTGCATACTTTTTCATTTGCTCGTATTCGTAGATGAATTCCCGATCTAAATAGCTAATTGCGTTATTTATCATCTCTTTCCCTTCGACTGCGCTCAGGGTGACATCTAACTTTTTTAAATGTCCGAGTCCTGTTATGATGTGTTGGGTAATGAACCGGTTTTCCCTTCCGCCTTTAAACCAGGCCCAAGCCCCGGTTGACATTTGGTTTTGTTCGAGTTTTTGTAGCGCATTGGCCTGCTCATTCCTCATTTTATTCAGGTCGAACAATAGGGCGATCCGTTTTTTCTGGGCGGTTTCAGATTGCGCATCCCGGAGCCAAGGGGTTTCTTGGATTAAAAGTGACTTTAATTCCTGGTTCTTTTCCAAATTGCTCAATAAGGCATCCGAATTCGCCCATTGGTCAAATACTTCCCGGATCCTGGGTGTGCTATTCGCAATATGACTCGCTAGGGAATTGGCATAATATCTTGAAAACAATTGCTCGTTACAATCATAAGGGTACTCCATAAGATAGGGTAGGGCCTGTACGGCATACCATGCAGGATTCGAGGTCATTTCCAAAGTAAGCTTATGGTGTTTCAATGACGTTGAGGTATTATCCTTCAACTTCTCAAGAACAAAGGTCTTGGTTTGATTGCCACGCACCCACATGGGTAAGGTTTCGGTCACCAGCATACGATTGGTCAAAACCGGCAGCACATTTTGCTCCCCATCACTAAAGTCACCCGCTTTGGCTATAATTTTATATTGGACAGCTTGCACATCTGAGGGGATTTTCAACCGCCATGTGACCTGGGTGTTGCCAAGGGAATCAACGGAAAAGGCAACTCCCTTCAAATTATCGGCAGGGGGAGAACCGACCAGTAATTGCGCTGTTTTGTCTTCCCCTGTTAGCGCATCGACCAATTCCAAATACGCCATACCTGATATATTCTTATCAGTTAGGTTCGCGATTTTGGTGCTGATATCTATTTGGTCACCTTCCCGTAAAAATCGTGGGGCATTGGGAATGACCATCAATTCTTTTTGGGTCACGACCTCCATGGTGCTAATGGTACTTTGTAGGGATTTGGTATGTGCCAAGAGCTGCAATTTCCACCGGGTAAGGGCCTCAGGAGAAGTAAAACCAAAGGAGACATTCCCCTCTTTGTCCGTTTGTAATTGAGGAAAGAAGAAGGCGGTTTCCTGAAGATTTTTACGAATGGGTACATCGCCCAAATCTTCTTCTTTGGGTTTGTCCACGATTTCAGCTCCTGCGACATTTCCTTCCATATCAGCTTCTGACATCACAACCTCATCCAAATTTGCGCTGTCTGCCATAACCTCCATGGCAGGCGGAGGTGCAGCTGATTTCATAACGGCACGTTCTCTGTACATTCTTAATTGAGAACCATATCCAAAATGCAATCCAAACCAATTGAAGGTGTCATAGTATTGCGGTTTATAATGGTTTTGATATTCATTGCCATTGTACGCTCTAAATGAGGTATTCCCGAAACTTTGATGGGCATAACTTTGGTAGTTGGAATAATACATTGGGGTATATACTGGGTGGAAATCCCAGTAATGCCCTCTAAAGGCATCTAAGGATGCATCGTACATACTGGCCAAGACCTCGGCAGCTACCTTTTCACCTTTTGGGCCTTTGATTTTGAAGCGCCAGGTTTCATCGGTGCCGGGTTTCAATTTGTCGCGAAAAATCAAGGTCTCGATTTCCAAATCGGTTTTGGGGTAAGGGACCACAATGGGTATGGTGTTTGAAATAAAGGAATTATAGGCTGCAAAACTGTAATTGATTGAAAAGCCGCCAAGGTCTTCCTTGTTGACTGGAATCATGATGGACTTGGAATCTTGGTTTAGCCGAATCAATTGGGTGTTAATGATTTTCCGATCTTTTTCAATAGTGAGGGTTACCTCCAGATTCTTGGCACTTGAAAACAATGTAATCTTCGCTGTTTCCCCGATGGAATAACTTTCCTTGTCGGTTTTAGCCCTAAAAAGAGATTTGTCCGCAAGGGTTTTGTCTTTTTCACTAAAGAGTGTTGTTTGGGCGACGTCTTTGACAACTTGTCCAAACTTGTCCTTAGCTTGTAGCTCAAGGCGATAGGTTCCCGAGGCCCATTTTTTAATAGGGTCAAGCGTTATTTCTGTGGAAATACCTGAATCAAAGGATTTTTCCAATACCAAGGTCCCGTTCTTCCATTGTCTGGGATCATGTTCGCTGTTAAAGGCATCATGGGGGAAAAGTTTTTTGAACGTTTCTTTGGTAAAACCTGCATATTCTGGGGCTTCCCAAGGACGATTCCGCAATACATTTTCAGGGGACACTAGTGTATATATTTTCAGGGTCCCCTTGGTGGGTACAAATTGCCCGTTCAGGTTTTGGGTGTTGAGGGTAATGGTATTGTCTTTTCTGTCCTTGTCTAACGTTTCATCGACAATAATACGGGCTGTAAGCGCATGGTAGCCTACGCGTACCGTTGTGGCCGTGCTGTGGGTCTCCCCATTGATGTCGGTAACATCGGCGGTCACCTCATAATTGAAAATGGGCAAACTTTCCCTATCAGCGCTAGTATCCGGAATGGCCTTAAAATCTATGCTATAGGCACCCGAAGCATCGGTCATGGTCTCCCCATGGGCAATTTCTTGGGGAGCGGAAGTAACATATGGGCGGTACCAGTAAAACCATCTTGGGAAATTCACAATGCGTCGTATGCGATAGGTGACTTTGGCATCGCTAATATTGCTTCCGGCATAGGCTACGGCTTTTCCTGTTATGGTAATACTATCATTTACCTTAAAAGTTTCGGCTATTGGTTCAAAATAAGTCTCAAATTTTGGACGTTTGTATTCCTCTACGGAGAAATCGGTATTCCCGCTAATGTGTATTTCCTTGGAACTTACCTCTAAGGCATAATTGCCGGTTAGGCCATTGTTGGGCACTATGAATTCACCCGTGAAGGAACCATAATCATTCGTTATAAAATCCTGTTGGGCGACTTCCTGATAATTGGCGTCACGAAGGGTAACGGTAACCTTGGTATCCGGTTGTACGTTTGAGGCACCATTTTGGCGGACAACGGCGATACCCTTAAAATATAACGGTTGTCCGGGGCGGTAGATACTTCGGTCCGTGAATAAAAAAGCGTTGTAGTCAATTTCGTGCAGTATCCTTGAATTTACTTTTTGGTCGATATAATAATCACCGAAATAGGCGACGTCATCCCCTGCTGTGATCATGGTCTTGACACTCGTCCATCGTTTACTGGGTAATGGAATCTTGACCTGGCCCAGATTATCGGTGGTATACGTTTTTGTAAAGAATGCACGGTCATAATTCTCTTGGTACGTTAATTTCAGTAGTGCCCCATCCTTGTGTTGCCCGTTATTCCTATCGATTACTTGAAAGATATGGTGCGATTGTGAACGGGTCTCTACCAAGGCCACATTGGTGACTTGTATATCGGTGTAGGCAAACGTGTTGTTATCATTTGTCGGAGTGGCCAAAACAAGGTATAAACCATTTTTCAACTCGGGTAGGATGATTTCAGTACTGTGGTTTTGGTAATCACCTTCGTTCTTTAAACCAGCTTCCCAGGTTTTGGTCAATTTCAAATTCTTGATGAAAGCGAGTTTCTTTGGTTCTGGATAGAGTTTATTCAGTTTCTCTAGATCCTGAGGGGTGATTCTATACGCTGAGAGGAGCAAATGGTCATGGTTTTTATAATTGACCAAGATGCGGGATGGTTGATTGATGGGAATGAACTGTTCGGTGGTCAGGCCCAGGCTTTTTTCCAAAATGGTCGCTCTAAGATCCCTACATTTATCCGCTGCCTTGCTTTTTGGGAATTCACCGATTACAGCATCACAAAGTGCAATAGCTTCTTTTTGTTTCCACTGCTGTTCTGTGTTGGTTTTAGGGGCATACCCATTGCCCCATTGGTAGTATAACGAAGCGATTTCATATTGGTATAGGGCAGACGTTTCATGGGGTACTGTACTTGCCACTGAATTTTGTAACACTTCCAGATAGTGTTGCCCCTTATCTGGGAAAACAGCATTCTGATATACAAATTTCAGGCGCTCCAAATCGACATCCACCAAGGCTTCCGTATCCTTGTTTTCAGCGTGTAACCTGAGCAATTGTTGGTATACCTCTAAGGCTTTAGATTGCAATGAAGTCGTGTCGGTGGTGTCTACCTTTTGGTTTATGAATCCTTCTACCTCACATAATATTTTAGGATTATCGATCTCGAATTTTTGGGCAGGCCGTGTAATGTTCGTTTCTTGGGTTTTATAAAAATCCAAGGCGGTATGGGCTAAAAGATCGAATAGGGTAGGGCGATACGTTTCAGACCCTTTTTGGTCAATGATGATCTCCTTGAACGTATCGACCATAATTTGTTGTAATGCTTTGGGATTTGCAAGGGAATTTTCGAAGTGAACGTTGATTTCCCCAAATAGTGTTGTCAAGTCCCAAGTACGAAAGTCGACCGAATCGATTTTCGTCTCCGTTTTGGTCCTGTTGTAAAATTGATAGCGGTTTTGCTGGAAATATTGCCAATATAGGTTCGCCAAATAACTTTCCAGCACATTTTTTGTGGGTGTTTTTGTAGTTGCGATCTCTTCTTTAAAGTCATTGATGATCTGTAACTGGGCATCCTCTTCCAACGTGAGGGCATACTTTGAAGTATATAAAAGTGATTTGATTATTTGGGGAGAATTCTTTTCTTTTTTCGCTTTACCATAAATTGTTCTAACGACTTCCAATGCGGATTTGGTCAAAGCTTCATTCTCAAATTTTTGAACACTTTTCCAAAGAACTTCGTAAGATTCATCGCTTTTTTGGGAATGTGTCATTTGGGAAAATAGGATTACGGTTACTAGGATCAAGAGATGCTTCATATACATAAAATTAATGAACTGATTTATACTTTTTACTTTCAAGCGAAAATTCGATATTTTTTGGTCATTAAAAGACTTTTTTGATTTGCATAGCAGGGCTACGGAAGGAAAAAAAGACAAAAAATGGGCAAAAAAGGACAATTTTTTAGCGAATGGTAAAAGTTTAAATGAGTTCTACAAACAAAAGTGTGCAAATCCTATGCCAACGGCAACAATAAATGAGGCAATGCTTTGGTTGATTGAGTAAACGGTGCTACACACTTATATAAGTGAGTGATATTAAAGGGATTTCAACAACCCACCATCAATGGGAATTTGGGTTCCGGTGATGTAAGAGGCCTGTTCTGATGCCAAGAACGCCGTAAGAAAGCCATATTCCTTGGGATCGCCAATTCTTTTCATGGGTACCTGTTGCTCCATAGTACTTCGGACCTCCTCGATGGGGATACCCAATTGTTGGGCTTTTGTCGCAATGAGATTCTTGATGCGTTCCGTATCAAAATATCCTGTCAGTATACTATTTACGGTAATTTTATCTGCGGCGACATCTGTGGCCAAGGTCTTGGCCCAAGTGACCAGAGCGGCCCGTATTGAATTGGAAAGGGCCAGATAGGATAGTGGTTCCTTTACCGAAATGGAAGCGACATTAATGATCCGACCCCATTGATTTTTCATCATATGTTCCAAAGCCAATTGTGTGGTGAGCACCACACTTTTAAAAAGAACATCGAAGGCCTCTTGATAATCGGGAATCTTCATGTCCTGGGCACCACCGGCCTTGGGTCCCTGCGTATTGTTCACCAAGATGTCGATATGCTGGTTTTTGAAAAACTTGGAAATTGTTTTGGTATACGCATTGAAATCGTTGAAATCGACCAAAAGATAATCGTGCTTTTGCCCATCTTTTGTGGGCAAGTGCTGTATGATGGCCTTGAGTTGTTTTTCGTTTCGGGCCATAAGGGTCACATTCGCCCCGCTTTCTGCCAATTGTTGGGCAATGGCCCTTCCGATACCCCTACTGCTGCCTCCTACGAGGGCGTTCTTGCCTTTGAGTGAAATGTTCATTTTTACTTATTTGTATTCGTCACGGGCCGGACTAAAAACATCCATTAATCTACAAGGCGTCAATGCCTTGCCACTATGTTCTTTATGTGGTCCGATGACCACCAGATCTCCCGGTTGGTATGTTTTTGTTTTCCCTTCGAGGGTAAATTCAAACAGGCCTTCCAACACCTGCATGATCTGTTCATTTTTATGTGAATGTTCAGGAACTACGGCCCCTTGTTCCACCTCCCAAAAAGCGATGGACATATTTTCTGAATGTACCAATTTGCCATGGTAGCCGGGCATGATTTCCTTGGATTTTATTTCGGATAACTTTAAATCCATCTAGATTGTTTTATGTACTAAGATAAGAAGAATGCCGCCACAAAAGAAAAGTCCCCAAAGGTTTTCAAAACCATAGGGCCTAAGCAATTATATGTATTGATAAATTGCTATATAATTCGACGGTGTAAATGTTCTCCTCGGGGGTAAGATCAATGTCATTGAGTTAAGAAGCTCAAGTGTATAAATGTCCGCTCGACCTGACCGAAATCCCTTTGCTTAATGAAATTGAGGGCGATTTTGAGGGGCTATTCCCACTGTACAATGACAAACTCGCAGCGTCTGTTCCATTCATGGTCTTCTTCTGTACAATCGGCTTCGGTCTTGCATTTCACTAGGGGTTGCGATTCTCCATAACCTTTGGAAACCAAGCGGTTT
>NZ_JBATHS010000280.1:0-2895 GCF_049667165.1 Maribacter sp. | reverse complement strand
GTGCCAGAACCTGCCTTATCTGTAGGTGTTCCAAATTTTTTCCATAATAAGCCTATGAAAATGTCGTATTCATTGCCTATATCTTCATTAATTAATTCCTGCGGATGAATTTCTGATATTCCAGGTGCTGAATGGGTTTCCCATTTTAACAATTCAATTACAATGTTCTGTTTAATTCCAAAAGTTAAATTCAGTTCTTTAGTTACTTCTTCAATTGCTATTCTTTCCTCTTGTAAATCAGATGGAGAAGCGATAAAAACAGAGTATTTGGTAACGGTTTTTGCCATTCAGTTGTGTTTTTTTAATTTTTGCTAACATTATAGGATTAAATCATGTAAGCCAACGGCGCAGTTTGATTTAATCCGCCGTTGAACTATGCGGTGTCGTTTTTGCGCTTAAATCGCTATGGGGATTGAATCCGTTTTATTTTATCCCAAGTTAGGGATTTTTGCTTATTGGGAGGCCGGTTTTCTTATTCTGATCGGATTTTTGGTAGGCAATATAGAAGATAAGATATTGTGGTGGGTGCAGATGGTCCAGATCCATTGCTTTCCTTTCTTTTGGGGCATAGCCCTCCCTGTCGGTACCAATGAATGTTCCCGACCGTTTTATTGAACGCGTATGTATGTCATCCATTTCCATTGGATTCACGGATTTCTCCAAGGCCCGGCCCTGATCGGAAGTATAATCCTTATGTTTTTCATGATGCCCTCCTTGCATTTGGGGCATAGTATCGGTCTTTGGGACCATTCTGGGTAGGCAAAAGATATGATTTCCAGAGGGCTTTGTTCCAATAATCGGTCCTTTATAACGGCCAACAGGGCCTTGCTCCTGGTAGCGCATATTCCAAAATGCCTTATACGTACAAATCCCTTTGGCAATATGTGCTGTACGAACCTGCGGATGAACTCCTGGGCCCCAAGGTGCATTTGGGAGTTTTGTTGCGTTCTATAGTTTTTATAGCTGAAATGTACCTTGCCGTCTTCGATGGCCTTGATCCTATGGTTGCTAATGGCCACCTTATGTGAATATCTCCCCAGATATTCGATGACACTTGTGGCACCCGCAAAAGGTCTCTTGGCATAGACCACCCATGGTTTTTCGAATAGGGGGTCCACAAGGCCCTGTAGGTCTACATACTCGATTTCCCCTTTCTTTTTCAATAGTTTCAACTGCTTGAGGAACATGGCCCTGAATACCTGGCCCATTGCTTTTACCGGAAAAAGGTATTTTCCTTTTCCGCGACCTTCCTTCCATTTGTCCTGTCGGTCGATCCCTCCCGATGGCACCAGGCAATGGACATGCGGATGTAGGCACAGGTTTTGTCCCCAAGTATGTAGGATACTGGTCATGCCGCTCCTTGCCCCCAGATGTCCGGGGTCATTGGAAAATATCGTTATGGTCCTCCATGATGCACTGAACAAGAGGTTATAGAGCTGTTTTGGATAGGCCATGCACAACCGGTTCAACTCGCTCGGTATGGTAAATACAACATGGAAATAGGGTACCGGCAGGACCTGTTCCATACGTGCCCGGATCCATTTTTCCCGCTGTTGGGCCTGGCACTTGGGACAGTGCCTGTTCCGGCAACTGTTGTAGGCGATCTGTCGATTGCCGCAGTCGGGACAACCTTGGAGATGTCCCCCAAGTGCGGCCGTCCTGCAATTGACAATGGCCCGGATCACCTTTCTTTTTTGGCAGCTTACCTGGTGGCTTTTCAAAAAATCGTCCCCATATTGCCCGAGTATCCCCGCCACCTCGTACTTCGGTCTCAAGGGATGTTGTACAATACATCGAGCGGGCTTCTCAGGTCTTTATATCCGGCCTTTGCGACCCTAAGATAGATCAGCGTGCTCTGTAGCCTGTTATGGCCCAGTTGTTCTTTTAATTGCAATATATTCCCTCCCTGTTCCAGAAAATGGATGGCAAAACTATGGCGAAGGCTATGGATCGTTACGTGTTTGCCGATTCCTGCTCGATCAAGTGTCCTGGCCAGCAACTTTGTGACCGAGACACGGGAATAGGGTTTGGCCCTTTCATGGCCATTGATCAAGTATTTTTCCGGACGGTAGCGATCTATATAGGCCTTTAGGCCCTTTGCCATTAGTTTTGCCAATACCACATACCGGGCAGCCCCATTCTTGCTATCCATTATATGGATCCGATGTGCATTGAAATCTATATCCTCCAATCTTAATTTCAACAGTTCGCTTATCCTAAGGCCAGAGGAATAGAGCAGGGACAAGATTATCCGGTGCTTTAGATTGGGACAATGCCCGGGATCCAGCAGGCTTTTGACCTCTTGTTGGTTGAGTACGACAGGGACCTTGACCTTGGCGCGATTGCCCTTGAGCTCGATGTTCCGATCCGGCGTTTTCATTATTTTGAACAGAAACCGGTATCCGTACACCAAGAGTTTGATGGAAGAATGGCTTGTTTTTCTTAGCCTTAGATTATAGATATAATCGGTGATTTGACCATCGTCCAATAGATGGAAGCTTTTGCCATAATGCAGGCTGATCTGGGACAGGGCCCGCAAGTAGTTCTTACAGGTAGATTCCGAGTATCCGGCCGCTATATAGGCCTTTCGGTACCTTTGATACGGTTTTTCGAAGTTCGGTACCGTACTTTTTGCCAGTTCGGTGCAGGATTGCACACTTTTTTTTGATACATAAATTTCAGATTTAGATTAATCCAATAATTTACGAAATCTAGCTGAAAAAAGTTACCGAAGGTTTAGTTCAACGTACGGATATAGATACTAGTATCTATATTTCTTTTATAAGCACCCTAAATTTCCTACAAAATAGGGTAGTAAACAAATCTAAAAAGACCAATGCTGAAAATAACCGTTGATCGGGTATCCTTTGCACCATGAAAAAGGAGTGTGGTTTT
>NZ_JBATHS010000279.1:0-10307 GCF_049667165.1 Maribacter sp. | reverse complement strand
CAACGAATAGGTGAAGCGCTATGCGTAACTATCGCGTGTAGGTCATGGTATGTACTAGGTTCCCTTTCTTGTCATAGTACTTCCAAAGTCCGATTGGTTTTTTCCAATGTAAATATTGCCCTTTGGATTTAATACTACCATTTTCATAATAAAACGTTACAGGTCCTTCCACACGGTTATCCTTATAGGTGCCCTCACATTCCTTTATCCCTTCAGGGTTAAAGTCCACCCACTTACCGTTGCCGATCCCATCCACATATTCTTGCATGGTTTGATAGTTACCATTGTCGTATTTCCCATACAGAATACCTGTAAAAGGGATTTTGGTCCCTGTTTTATAATATACCGATCCCATCTTATATGCTTTTTGATAGGTGGCGCTCATCGGTATCATTTCCTGCTCTTTGGAAGCGCTTTGGGATGTGGCGGTATAGCTTATCAAGGCAAAGCAGATACTTGAGAATAACATTTTCATAGTCAAATATTAAAAGAGTTAGAATTTCAAAATAGGGTTTAATCCATAATATTACGTTAAGTTATACTATATTTTGTTGAATAATGTTTATATTTCGTTAAACATTTTTATGAAAGGAATTTTAGTAAGCCTTTTGCTGGGTAATATGAGTCAAGAAAAATCATTGCTTATTTTCGATTTTAAGGAGGAACAGGACATCTCTAACTGGTTGGTTGTAGACGATGGGGTTATGGGTGGTTTGTCCCAAGGGTCTTTTTCCCGTACGGATTCAGGAAATGCGCTTTATTCGGGAATGGTACGCACAGAAAACAATGGCGGATTTTCTTCGGTTCGCTATGGATTTCAAACCAAGGATGTCTCCAAATATAGTTTGGTGAAATTAAGAATAAAAGGTGACGGTAAATCATATCAATTCCGTATCAAAGAGGATCGGTCCCAACGTTATTCGTATATCACAAGTTTCAAAACTTCAGGTGAATGGGAGACTATTAGTTTACCCCTAGCTAAGTTTTATCCTAGCTTTAGGGGGAATCCATTGAACAAACCCAATTATTACGGCGAGGCCATGGAAGAGATTGCCATTTTAATCGGGAATAAAACCAGAGAATCCTTTTCGCTGGAAATCGAAAAAATCTATTTAGATTAGCATAGAAAAAATCAGATAAAGAATAACTAACTAGTAACCCAAAAGTAAAAAGTCATGAATTATTTCACTATTGCATTACAATGTATCGTAGCCATAAGTATTCTCAATGTATGGCTTGTGCAAAATAAAAAATCCACACAATGGCGTGGAGGTAGTGCCACAACTATCATCGAGGAATTTAAAGTTTATGGACTTCCAGTTTGGATGTGCTATGTTATTGGTACTTTAAAAGTAGTATTGGCCTTAGGTCTTTTGGCTGCCATTTGGTATCCCGCCCTTAAACAACCTTCAGCATTGGGTCTTGCTTTGCTATTGCTAGGTTCCATTGCAATGCATATAAAAATTAAAGACCCCTTAAAAAAGTCTTTTCCAGCCTTTTTATTTTTGATCATGTGCTTATACATTGCTTTTCCCTTTTAAAAACCGGCAAGGTCATAAAACATCCAGCAACATTATAAATAGGATTGCATTAAGCACTGCATAAATCAATGAAGGTGCAGATTGAATGAACGAATCCCGAATTCTTAATCGAACTAGAAATCCTAATACCATTAAAATAGAAAGTCCTGATGCGGCTACTATTTGAAGAAGGGGTGAATATAAATAGCCTAATAGCAAACCCAAAGCTCCCAATAATTGTATACCGCCAACCAGTGTTCTCGAGCTCTCAAGACCATATCTTTTAAACTCAGATTTCATTTGGGAAGTAAACAAACTGGCTGCCCCGAAAAATAGAAATGAAAATCCAGAAAAAAATGTTAAAAAAGTGGATAGATTCATAAATTTTCGATGGCTTGAATAGTTACAGCAAAGGTTCTCAAATCAATCCTATTGATTCGACTTAGGAATAATAGCCTAGCTATCGAATGATTACAGCTATTATATAAAAACTGAGCAAAGTTAGTCTTAATTTATAAAGCATATCTAAGTGGCTTACCAGGATAACTTTCAAATTGTTTTCTAAGCTACTTTTATTTTTAACATCTTTTTAATGGTTTTAGCTATTTTCCACACATATATTTGTTTCATCTTTGCGCAATATACTTAAACAATATGATTTTTCAAATACGAAGGGTGTTACTTTGCATTATTTTGATCCTCGCATCCAATATTCTTTTTGCACAGGTGACCACGGACATTTATGGGGAAGTATTGGATGAGCTGGGTGAACCTCTAATCGGGGCTTCCGTTTTTTTGGAAGGAACCCAACTAGGCGCCCAGACTGATTTTGATGGTAACTATACAATTTCTGGGGTCGCTCCTGGTTCCTATAATCTTATTGTGACTTATTTGGGGTATGAACCCCAAACAAAATATAACATCATCGTACGTTCAAAGGGTACTCCCACCTATAATTTTAAACTACGGGAAGCCGTGCAAAAACTCGATGAAGTTGTGGTTTCAAACGCAAATATCATCACTCGCCCTAAAGAAACGCCCCTCTCCACCCAAACCCTTACCTCCGTCGAAATCGCTACGTACCCAGGCAGTAATAATGATGTAGTTCAAGTGGCGCAGACACTTCCTGGAGTATCACCTTCTGTAGGAGGATTCCGAAATGACCTTATTATTAGGGGTGGGGCACCGAACGAAACCGTGTATTATTTAGACGGAATGGAAATTCCGAATATCAATCATTTCAGTACCCAAGGTAGCGCCGGTGGCCCCGTTGGACTAATCAATGTATCGTTTATTGATAATGTCACCTTATCAACTTCCGCTTTCAATGCGCGTTATGATAATCCGCTATCCGGAGTATTACAGTTTCAACAGCGCAATGGTAACGCCCGAAATTTTGCCGGAAACTTTAGGGTAAGTGCCAGTGAAGCAGCTTTGACCCTTGAAGGACCGTTGTTTAAGAAGGGGGCGGAGGAATCAAAAACCACTTTTTTGGCTTCGGTACGCCGCAGTTATCTCCAATTTTTATTTCAAGCTATCGGCCTTCCCATTAAACCAGACTATTGGGATTACCAGTATAAAATTAATCATCAAATCAATGATTATAATAGTCTTACCGTTTTGGGTGTGGGTTCTATTGATGATTTCTCCATTAATCCGCCAGAAGAATTTGATCCAGAGCAACAGGCACAGATAGAACAGGCTCCATTTATCTTACAACGCACGAATACCATGGGCGTAAGTTGGCGTAATCGTTTTAAGAATGAAAATGGATTTATGCAAACCACCTTAAGCAATAATACCCTAAACAATGATTTTACCCGTTATGCGGACCCTGAGAACGAACGGGATGTGATTTTTAATAACGATGCCCGTGAATCGGAAACTAAACTGCGTTACGAATTGACACAGCTTTTTGAAGATTGGAAGTTGACATCAGGTTTCAATGTGCAACATTCCGATTATACCAATGCGACCATCGACGTGCGCAATAACTTGAACTTTGATACGGCTATTGATTTTATGAAATATGGGTTATTTGCCAACGCGACCACATCGTTTTTTGATAATAAGTTGGATGTTTCTTTTGGGTTTAGAATGGATGATGACAGTTACACCGAAAATGAGACCCTTCTAAGTACTTTTTCACCACGATTTTCAGCATCTTATGAGTTTGCAGAAGACTGGCGTGTAAATGGCTCCATAGGGCGTTACTTCAAGATACCTCCTTATACCATTTTAGGGTTTCGGGATACAGAAAATGAACTCATCAACCAGAATGTCGATTACACCCAAAGTGACCATGTGGTATTAGGGCTTCAACATTATTTTTCCCCATCGAGTACTATTTCATTGGAAGGATTCTATAAGCGTTATGAAGACTATCCGGTTTCCATTCGGGATGGTGTCTCTTTGGCGAACAAAGGGGGCGGATTCGAAGTATTGGGCAGCGAACCTATTGAGACAGTCGGAAAGGGGCGGAGTTATGGTGCGGAGTTACAGTTTCAACAAAAGTTGTCGAACAATTTTTATGGTATTTTTTCATATACCTGGTTTTATAGCGAGTTTACGGGTTTTGACCGTAACGCCTACTTACCTTCAGTTTGGGACAGTAGGCATTTGATTTCATTTGTTGGGGGATACAAGTTAAAGCATAATTGGGAATTAAGTTCAAGATACCGTTTTGCAGGACGTACCCCTTTCGTACCAACGGATTTGGATGCCACATTGGCCAATTATCCCGAAGTGATTTTAGATTATGCTAGATTGGGAGAGGAAGAATTGGCTATTTTCAGTCAATTGGATGTACGACTGGATAAAAAATGGAATTTCAAAAAGTTTGCATTCGAATTGTTTATCGAAGCCCAGAATATATTGGGGCAGAACACACCAAGTCCTACTGATTTCGGTCTTAACCGGGATGAAATGGGTATGGTGGTGCAGCCTCAAAGCCTTGTGGCCATCGAAGATGATGGAGGCCAGATCATACCCAGTATAGGTATTGTCATCGATTTTTAAAATCGTCAAGGGGAAATATAACTTGAAGCTGTTATCATCTCGCTAAAAAATTTAGAAAAAAAATGTACAGGGGTATTCTATCCGCCATTGCTATAAATCGCCCTAATCATTTGTTAGGTGACAAAAGATTGGTTCGTCTACTGTGTTTGTTTCTGCTACTAACACCACTCTATATATGCCATGGGCAGGTGACTACCTCGGAAGCGAAGTATACCTTTAGAAATGGTGATTATAGCGGTATCGGCAAATGGTATATGGGACGGGAAATTGCCCATGTGATGGGTTTTCAAGGAATAGGCTGGCTTGAGCGCACCGAACGCGAAGAAGAAGAAAACACTACTAAACTACTCCGTAACATGGATATTCATGCCGGTGATACCATAGCTGACATTGGTGCTGGTTCGGGGTACCATGTATTCAAAATGGCACCCATGGTTGGCGAAGGACTTGTTTATGCCGTTGATATTCAAGAAGAAATGTTAGTGGCGCTAAGGAACAAAATGCGAAACGGAAAGCATACAAATCTAGCGCTTATAAAGGGGAGCGAGAAAAGTGCGAATCTACCAGAAAATTCGGTGGATAAGGTATTGATGGTCGACGTGTACCATGAGTTTGCGTATCCTATTGAAATGATAGCTTCCATAAAAAAAGCCCTGCGGCCAAATGGAAAACTATTTCTGATCGAATACCGAGGGGAAGATAATAGCGTCCCAATTAAAAGACTACATAAAATGACCGAATCGCAAGCGGTAAAGGAGATGCAGGCGGCAGGCCTGAAATTGCAACAGAATATCAATAATCTCCCCTGGCAGCATTGTATGGTGTTTGTAAAGGAATAAGCTTAGGTTTCCCTGAGGGTTGGTTTAAAGCATGGATTATTACGCATGAATCATTGGATGCACTTTCTACCCTCAAATGTTTATTGAAAAGTGATCCCTGAAAAATCAGGCAGCTGATTATGAATAGGGAGTGTTCCGAAAACCAAGGAATTATCGTAAATTCATACAGATACTAAACTGTGATAGCATGAAAGAGTTTCGGATTATGTACTTCCTTTTGATTGCCATGCTAATGGCCTGCAATTCAAGTACAAAGAAGAAAGAAAATGAAGAGACCCAAGCGGACAAGGACATACCCAAAGTGGTTACGGCCGATATAGAGGTCGGGATAAAAGCCAATATTGCCAAAAAAGTAGAAGAAGGAGGGGGGTATTTCAATATGAATACCGATGGAAAAGAACTGCACCTGCAATTGGTGCGGGTACATACCGAGTACCTTTCAAATTTAGGGCCTCGACGTCATTTTGCCTGTGTAGATCTGGCCGATGTAAGTGGGGATGTGTATGATGTGGATTTTTTCCTGGAAGGAGATCCAGGGAACATGTCGGTCACGGAAACGACCCTGCATAAACTTAATGGAAAACCTTTCTATACCTGGAAACAGCGCAAGGAGGACAAAACATGGTATCGAGTACCGGTTCAAAAGGCCTCAACCGATTTGCTGGGGGTCATCGAGGGGGATGATCACTTTGAATTCCATTATGAGGTTACGTTGCCCGAAATGAAGGAATCTACGCAACTATGGATTCCCGTTCCCCAGAGCGATCGCTTTCAAACCGTCAAATTAACTTCGTTAACGGCTCCCGCGGAACATCGAATGCTCGATGAAAAGACAAATGGCAATACTATTTTATATATGGAACTGACTCCGGAACATAGTGGGAAGAAAGTGGAACTTGTTTACGATGTGGAACGACAGGAGAAAAAACCCTATATAGAAAATTCGTCCCCTTCAAGATATTTGGATGCCAGTTTGTTGATGCCTGTCGGTGATCGGTTTCAAACGCTTGCAGATTCAATTATCGGCAGTAAACGTAGCGAAGGCACCCTTATGCAGGCCAGGGCCTTGTATGATTATGTAATAGACAACATGCGTTATATAAAAGCGGGAACCTATGGCACAGGGGATGCCGTTTATGCCTGCGATGCACTGACCGGCAATTGCACGGAATTCCATTCCTTGTTTATTTCATTGGCCCGTTCTGCGGGCATCCCTTCACGGTTTGCCGTAGGGGCTTCCATCCCATCGGATCGGGACGAAGGGGGCATTGACGGCTATCATTGTTGGGCGGAATTCTATGCCGAGGGCAAATGGTGGCCCGTTGATATCAGTGAAGCCAATAAATACACCGCACTTGCGACGTATTACTTTGGCAGGCATCCGGCTAATCGTATTGAATTCACTCGGGGACGAGATCTACAAATAGAACCCGGACCGCAGTCCGGGCCCATCAATTTTCTCGCATACCCTGTTATGGAAGCAGGAAATTCACCTGTCTTCCCAAAAACATTTTTTTCCTTCCAAAGAAAACCAGGGAATGAAACCTCAGAAAAATCGATAACGCTACCCTGATATGGAATCCGTCGGATGTTCCTGATCTGTTGGATGTTCCTCATCTGCATCACCATCTTCCGTGGGGTGTTCTTCACTTTCAGGATGTTCTGCTTGCTGTTCGGTGTTTTCTTCTTTTTTCTGTTCCCTGCACGAGCTTAACGTTCCCGCTGCAACGAAGGTGAAAAGTAGTAGTATTAGTGTAAAATATTTAAGTTCTTTCAATCTGCTCATGATATAACTGTTTTAGGGTTTAAAAATCAAATAAATCGGGTCATTGGCACTTGAGGTATATAAATATAGCACAATTTACCCGAACCTGAATAAACATAGCATTATTTATAATGGCATAACAACTTGAGAATGAGGGGAAATAGACCGCTATAACCGCGAAGCACCGCCAATGGGATTGCAGGAACAGCAAATCCCCTTACCGTTTTATAATCTGAATCACATTTATTTATTTTTTTGGCCATATGGAAAAGTTTAAACAAGTTCAATGAAGCCCAATCGTTACATCTATTCAAAAAGATATATTTTTAACGTATAAAATCAGAAATCGCCATGATGAATAATGCAGTGTTACAACCTTACCAGATGAATGGATTAAAACTCAAGAATAGGGTTATAATGGCACCAATGACCCGGAGCAGGGCTAACAATGATGAAAAAAAACCAACCGACGAACTTCAAGGAGTTTACTATGAACAACGTGCTTCCGCTGGACTCATAATTACCGAAGGTTCACAAGTATCACCAAGAGGAGTAGGGTATATCAATACACCAGGAATTCACTCCAAATCCCAAACGGAAGGATGGAAAAAAGTGGTTAATTGTGTACATAAAAAAAATGGTGAAATATTTATTCAATTGTGGCACGTTGGCAGAATGTCGCACCCAGACTTTCATAATGGAGAGTTACCATTGGCACCATCGGCCATCAATCCGAATGCTAAATCGTATACACCGGAAGGATTTAAGGATACGGTTATTCCGAAAGAAATGTCAATAAATGATATCAAGATCACTATCCAAGAGTTTAGGAATGCTGCCAAAAATGCTGTTGAAGCAGGCTTCGATGGAATAGAAATCCATTCCTCAAATGGTTATTTGTTCCATCAATTTTTCAACGCCACCTCCAACATTCGAACAGATGCCTATGGCGGAAGTATCGCGAACAGGGCGCGATTTTTCTTTGAAGTATTGGATGCCGTAAAAGAGGTGATTCCAGAAGAAAAAATAGGTGTTCGATTTAATCCGTCATTGCACGGAAGTTTTGGGATGCAAATGGACGAGGAAACCATATCCACTTTTGAATATATCATTAAGAAGTTAAATGACCACGATTTGGCATATATTCACTTATCAGAACCCTTTAGTGATGTTTCAGGTATTCCGTATGCCGTTTCCGAAATTGCAAAACACTTTAGACCGCTTTATAATGGCACCTTAATGATCAATGGTGGATTTGATAAGGAATCAGCCAATAAGGTTATAGAAAATGGAACCGCGGATTTGGTGTCCTTTGGAAAATTATATGTCTCCAATCCAGATTTGGTGGAGCGCTTTGAAAAGGATGCAGCGTTGGCGGAATGGGATGAAAATACCTTTTATACCCCAGGAAAAAAAGGGTATTTGGACTATCCCAAAATTAAAGATGAACAGTCCGAAAAATCAAAATAAAGCCATATGAAAATGTCGAATAGGTCTACACAATTAGGGATACCTTCACTTTAGGTGAAAATTCGGTTTACCTATGGAATAAAATGCAGAAGCGGATACGAAATCATGTAGGCTTTACATCAATATTTAGACGAAACATGTATTAACAATTAAAATTATAGCTCATGAAATTTACAAGAAAAGCAAATGCCCGATGGAAGGGTAGTGGAAAAGAAGGAAAAGGAACGTTAACTACCGCCAGCAATGTACTTAATCATACCCCGTATTCATTTCACACAAGATTCGAAGATGGTAAAAAAGGCACAAATCCGGAAGAACTTGTGGGTGCGGCACATGCCGGATGCTTTGCGATGCAATTAAGTTTTTTATTAGGGGAAGAAGGTTTTACCCCCAATGCTTTAGACGTTAATGCAACCGTAACCTTTGAAGACGGTAGTATTACAAATATCGTTTTAAATTTGGAAGGGGACGTACCCCATATTGATAAGGACCAATTTCAACAAATTGCACAAAAAGCCAAAGTGGTGTGTCCCATATCCAAACTTTTGAACACTAAGATCGAACTAAAAGTGATCCTGGCCGATTCGTAGGTACTGAAATGTAGTTAAACGTTGCCGGTTGATCTTTTATTCACTTGGTACTATGATTGACCAATTAATGAAGTGGTAAAAATATAGCCTATTCAGATGTATTGTGAATAAACCTGCAACGGTTGCTGATGTCCCTTACGATTGAACGTCGAGCCTAAGCTACGTAAACAATATATAATAATCCACAAAGGCAGACCAGTTGATATACTTCAGTTTACTGTGGCATTTTCAATGAGGGTGAATAGGAAGGGAGTACAATGCCCTGCCTGAGGCAGCAAGCAATGGTGTGTAATGTTGACATTTAGATTAGATTTTATATCTACTGGTGTTTTGGAATTTTATCCTTTTTTAATATTCGGAATAAATGATTTTAAAAAATTTACTGACAAGAAATCAAAGCGATAAACGTAAAATATTGTCTTGCCCTTATGGTAATTTAAAAGAATTGTATATTAATTCTATACTAAAGTATATATTTACACCACGTTGGTAAGTGGAATGTACTTAGAGTATTACATGAAGCATTTCATAGAAATATGAGGATTTTAGTTTTCAAAAAGACACTTATTCCCAAAAAGTTTCGTTTTTTTGATATTAATAGATGTAATAACACACAAACAATTCATTTTTTTATGCATGCATACGTATTCCCAGGTCAAGGCACTCAATTTCCAGGTATGGGAAAAGCGTTGTTTGAAAAATCAAAGTTGGCTCATGAATATTTTGAAAGAGCCGATGCCATATTAGGATTTTCAATCACCGATGTCATGTTTGAGGGATCTGCTGAAGATCTGAAACAAACCAAGTTTTCCCAACCGGCCATTTTTTTAC
Source organism: Maribacter sp. (assembly GCF_049667165.1). Taxonomy (GTDB): domain Bacteria; phylum Bacteroidota; class Bacteroidia; order Flavobacteriales; family Flavobacteriaceae; genus Maribacter_A. The sequence continues at coordinate 274 of NZ_JBATHS010000279.1, read as the reverse complement.
ATTCCTATATTCTAGTAAAAACCCTTGGTGCCGATTTTAAGCCCGATATGGTTGCCGGGCATTCGTTGGGGGAGATAACCGCCTTGGCTGTTACTGGAGCCTTAGACTTTGAATCGGCCCTAAAATTGATAGCAAAGCGTGCTTCTCTTATGCAAAAAGTTTGTGAAGCCGAAAATACAGGTATGGCCGTTGTGGTTGGCTTATATGATGTTATCGTTAAGGATATCTGTAAAAAGGTTGACGGCATAGTGGTACCTGCCAATTATAATTCGCT
>NZ_JBATHS010000278.1:0-1954 GCF_049667165.1 Maribacter sp. | reverse complement strand
GAGGATATATTTTATCATATTCCAAATCAATAGAAAAGTGTTTGTAGGGATCTATAATATCTACTAAAATATAACGACAAACTGCGCAAATTTCCTTTCCGTCAGTATGGCTATCCCGCATAAGGCAGTTACCCGTAGGGTGAAATAGGCCTTTGTGATAAGTTTTCCCTCCAGAATACAATCCCACTATTTGTGGTCGATGCCGACTAAAGCAATCTGGGAGTGATACACCGGGTATAATTGGTTGTTGTACATCATTATCATCAACAACACTAGGATAGGCTGTCAGTGGTTTTTTACTTGAAGATATAAAGTCTTTGATGTTTTTGGCCACCATTTCCGCATACGGATATGTAGCGGGGTTTGCAACTGAATCAGGAGCTGGCGTAGGGATATAAACAATCGATCCAGCGGGAAATTCTGCTATAAATTGGTTGGCAGCTATAATATTTGGGTAATTAAACACCGCCCCTGATTTAAGTTTAACATGTATTTCATTTGAGGTTGGGCCAGGACCTATTATTTCCAAGGGCATGCTCAATTTTGGATATCTTGGCAAGGGTTTTGGAAATTCCCGGAAACGCAAGTGTACCGTATCTCCTATGGCAAATTGATATCCTTGACTCAATATTAATGGCAATCGAAACTTTCCACCTCCGACATCCACAATGGCTTGCTCCAGTACGGCAGCCTTTTTAATTCGATGCCAGTTCCACTTAATCTTTTCACCGTCAATATCATTGGTTACATTCAGTGCATCTGCTTCCAACATTACATTACCGTCTTTATCTACATCTGCACTTGTAAGGCCTGAAGGGGGTCCTGTTTTCTCTCCATACTCATCTTCTATTGCGAAGGAATGTGTTAATTCGTGTGCAAAGGTTCTACTTTTGTCATTTGTAGCAGTGGTAGGAATATCTGTGTTGCTATAATTAAAATGATAGCCGGCATTGGTCCCATTTTTTACTATTTTAATATCTTCTAGAATATCAACAAAAAAATAGCCATCACCATTTACAGCACGGCCGTTACCCGCAACTAGAATACATATAAGATCATAATTGAGAGGTTTTACCCCAAGGGGAGTTTTTGCCCAAAGATTACTCACGGGAATACCCCGTGGATCACGAAGTGTACGTAGTAAAAAATCCATATCGTCCCTATTCACCCGATTTGGATTTAAACCGATTTTCTTATGCCCCGAATCGGGCACCGTATCACCGGCATTGACACCTAAATAAGAATCTGTTTCATCCACTAGACTTCTTTTTGCTAACTTACGCCAACTATCGATAAGCGAATTATCTACATGAGGGTCTGGATTATCAACAATCTGTTGTTGCCATTCTGTCTTGATCGTGTTGTTGGATCGAGCATTATTGGATATATCATCTGTAGCCACGGGCAGGCCAACCATATAAATTAGCTGTTCCAATTTCCATCTCCCTACATGTCCGGCCTTTGGTTTTTGGGGCGAGGGAACATAGCGTGCCTTTAGGTTAGGAGCAGTACCAACGGGATAAATTTCACCATTTACTGAAATTCCGATTTCGCTCGATGGTAAAAAAGCCCTCCAAAAATTTATGGAAGTGGATAGCACGTCATAGGGTTTGTTTAGGGGATTGACCTTGAGAAAATGAACTAAAGAGTTTACATATTGATTAAATGCCGCTTCATCTGAATTTGTAAAGCCATCACCTAATAGAAGTACATTTGGTACTTTTTCTGGATTGATTGTTCCAGGCCATCCTCCCCCAACGACTATGAAAGTATCTAAAGGATTGGCGGGCTCCCATGCAGCCCCTAATTTCATGTTGGAAGAAGCACTGGCCCCGCCGATTGTAGCCGGTAGGGTAACTGTTATGTTTATTGTATCGTTGGTGGAATCCCCTGCTTTTATTATTAATTTTCCGTTTGCGGAATTGACGTTTACCACAGGTGTCCAGGCCATATT
>NZ_JBATHS010000277.1:0-12733 GCF_049667165.1 Maribacter sp. | reverse complement strand
GATTTGAATAATAGGGATTGGGTTGTCCTCCGACAATTTTTTTGGCAGTGCCCAGAACCAAACCGACCCGGTTTTTGGGTATTTCATGTATAGAGGAATAGGTTTTACCCTTGGCTCCTGTGATGATCAATAGATTACAGAAGAAAATAAACAGGAGGCCAAGCATAAAAAGGATACCTATCCACATGAAAAACTTCCTTTTTTTGAACGGTCTGCCCATAACGTTGCATAAAGGTAGCCAAATATGAAAAGGTTCAGGCTTAATTGAAACAAAAAAACCAAAGATTCCGCCTTGGTTTTTAGTATTGATCATTAACTCTATATTTTCAAATTCGCCAATTATTCCTGTGGTAATTATTCTTAATGGCAATAAATAATATTCTAATAAAATTTATTTAACGCGTTAAGGGTTGGATGTTAATGTCAGAATACCGGCCTAAAGTTTAGAGCATGGTACAAGGTAGCATGGTCATGGATTTAAATCAAAAAATGAATTATCCATAAAGTTCTATAAGGCATTGAAATAGGTAACGAATAAATGATAAAGTAGCCGTTCTTTTGAGTTTCTTTTTTCGTTTATTTGTACATGCTATAGGAATATTAATAAGGCTTATTCAAGTCCAAAGTATTATAAACGATATTTGAGCCTTTAATCTATTTTTTTTCAATTATCGTAACTGCAAGACTACCTTCGGTTCCTGAAAACGACTATTACAATTCAAGAGAAGGATTGCCGAATATTCAATATTTTGCTGAACATTTTACCGATTTAGAAAAAGCGCAACTCATTATTGAATGTGCAGCTACAAAAGAAATTACACACACAAGGCGCTCAAGATGAAATGAAACAGGTTACAAAATCTACAAAGTCTGCGGACTACCAAGATGGCCATGCAAAAAAGAATGGCCAAATTGGGCCGGATATTACAATCGACGAGCTTCAAAATGACCCTCTGACCCAGTCTGGGAATATGAAAATAGGGATAATTGGTGGAGGATTAATGGGAATGGCGCTTGCCTATAGAATTTCAGAGTTGAATGCCTCTGTAAAAGTGTTTGAACGCGATTCGCAATTGGGGGGTTTATCTACACACTACAATTACGGCAACTTTACATGGGATAAGTTTTACCATGTTATCGTACCGACCGATGGTAGTTTAATTAACCTGATCAAAGATATCGGCCTGGGAGAAAGTTTAAAGTGGAGTCGCTCCTTTACAGGGTATTATGTAAATAAATCATTCTATTCTCTGAACAGCCCCAAGGAATTTTTGTTATTTCCACTTTTAAATATTTGGGATAAAATTAGACTTGTATTCACCATTTTTTATGGCGGTAGAATCAGCAATTGGAAAAAGCTTGAAGGGGTCACGGTCAAGGATTGGTTGATACAGATGGGTGGCAAGAAAAATTTCAATAAATTTTGGGAGCCTTTATTATTGGCCAAACTTGGTGAAAACTATAAAAGAGTGTCAGCTGTTTTTATCTGGACGTACATTCGTAGGTTGTTCAAAGCACGGGAACATCCGGTGGAAAAAGACTTTATGGGATATGTTGCGGGAGGGTATAAAACGGTCTTTGATCGTTTGGAAAAGGAGCTTGTTAAAAATAACTCAAGTATCCTTAAAAACACCTCTGTAAAAAGTATCCGACCGTTGGCTGGGGGTGGTATTGAAGTGAAATATGACGATAAGGTCGAACATTTTGATAAGGTAATCTTCACCGCGCCTCTTAATGTTCTGGAAAATGTAACTTCTCCAGAACTTTGTGAAATCGTGAAAAATGATCAGACCATTGAGTATCTCGGTGTAGTTTGTTTGGCATTGGTGACAAAAACGCCCCTTACGCCTTTTTACGTATTGAATATGGGTGATGTGAATTCCCCTTTTACCGGAGTGATCGGCATCAGCTCATTGGTCAATCCGGAACAAACTGCCGGGGAGTACATTACCTTTTTTCCAAAGTATATTCCCGCAGATCATCCGTATTGGGGTATGCCCGATGAAGCCATAGAAGAAATATTTATGAAAGGGGTCCGGGACCTTTATCCTGAGTTTAATGATGGGGATCTGGTCGCCGCGCACATAAATAGGGCATTTAAAGTGCAGCCGTTGCAAGTACTGAATTACTCGACTATAATTCCTGAAATCATAACAAAACACCCTGACTTCTTTGTACTCAATACTTCTCAATTTGTAAGTGATTCTGTGAACAACAATCGTGTTATAACCCATGTAGATTCATTTATGAAACAGTTTGCCGTCGAATTAAAAAAGAAGGTAACAACCAATACCAGGTAGGATTATGAGTAAACCAAAAGCAAGCTTTTCCCTGGATCTGGATAACAAGTGGTCGTACATGAAGAATAACGGTGCGGAAGACTGGGAGGAATACCCATCTTATCTGGATATTTTTATTCCTTATATCCTGGAAGTATTAGAAGAGTTAGACCTGAAGCTTACATTTTTCATTGTGGGTCAGGATGCCGCTTTTGAGAACAATCATAAGTATATAAGAATGATTGTCGATGGAGGTCACGAAATAGCCAATCATTCCTTTAAACACGAGACCTTTCTTCACCTGTATACCAAAGAAGAACTGGAAGATGAAATAGATAAAGCCCACTCGGCTATCAGGGCAGCCAGTGGTCGAGAACCTAGAGGGTTTCGTGGACCTGGTTTTACATGGAGTGAAACATTGTTTGAGGTATTGGTAGAGCGGGGATACCTGTATGATTCATCTACCTTCCCAACAATCATAGGGCCATTGGCCAGGATGTATTATTTCCGAACTTCCAAGTTAACTGCAGCCCAAAAAAAGGAAAGGAAAGAACTCTTCGGAAAATTTTCTGATGGATTCATGAAGCTAAAGCCGTATTTCTGGAAGTTGAAGAATAACAGGAAGTTGTTGGAACTTCCGGTGACCACAATGCCCTTGTTTAGGATACCGATTCACCTAACGTATCTGGTATACCTAAGTGCCATATCAAGTCAATTAATGTTTTTCTATTTGAAATGTGCAGTATATCTTTGTAAGCTCACGAATACCTCCCCCAATTTTTTAATACATCCCACAGATCTTCTAGGCGAAGATATGGTTACAGGGATGGAATTTTTCCCCGGAATGAAAATCTCCAGCCATAGGAAATTGGAAATTTTCAAGAAGGTGATCAACATCTTTGCCAGACATTTCACTTTGGTGACTATGGAAGAATTTGCGGCCGGAATATTTGAGAAGTATGATAAGGAAGTAATCATTGACCAGAAAATAAGACATTAATATTGATGTAGTTAAAAGCACATTGAAAAAATTATAAAAGTTTTAATAAGTTGACCAACCAAATAATTAAGATATGGAAACACTCTATAAGCCACTTGAAAAGAGTCATGGATCTGGGAAATTAAAAATAAGACCAACAGTTACTGTTCTTTTACCCGCTTATAACGAAGCCGCGATTATTGCCGATAGTCTTACTATTCTCTGCGATCATATGGGCACCCTGAACGATAAATATCAGTGGGATATCCTTATCGTAAACGATGGTAGCAAGGACGAAACCGGAAGACTGGCAGATGAGCTCGCGCAATCGCTCCCTAATATCTCGGTCCATCATAATAAGGTTAATCAGAATTTAGGGGGTGCGTTACGTAATGGATTCAAAGTCGCGAAAGGCGAATATATTGTAGTGCTTGATATTGACCTGAGTTTTGGACCAGATCATGTGGAAAAACTAGTGGATGCGGCCATTGACCAAGATGCGGATATCGTAATTGCCTCTCCTTACATGAAAGGTGGCAAAACGACCAATATTCCTTTCCATAGGCTACTTATGAGTAAAGTCCTTAATAAGATTATGCGTCTTACCTCGGGTATAAATATTCATAGCTTTACGGGAATGGCCCGGGCCTATAAAAAAGAATTTCTAGATACGTTGAACCTTAAGACCAGCACCTATTCCATAAATCCAGAAATCATTCAAAAAGCCCGTATTATGAGAGGGCGAATCGTTGAGGTTCCAGGGCATTTGGATTGGACCTTGCAATTGGAGTATGGGGAAAACAGGACATCAAGTGTTAGTGTCTTCAAGGGAATTCTTAATGGGTTGATGTCTAGCTTTATCTTTAGGCCTTATGGGTTCTTCATGATGGTCGGATTATTATTGTTGGTCGCATCCTTATATATGATTATCTGGATATTTTATCATGTATATTTAATATACCCCGAGATACAAGCATCTGGCGACTTTTTTGACGATAGGTTCTCGGAAGCCGTGGCTGCGGCATATAACAAACGACCCCACGCTTTTTTAATAGGCGGTTTCACTTTTGTAACGGCCATACTATTTCTGGGCCTAGGATTTATTTCCCTGCAAAAGAAAAGGTACTTTGATGAATTGTTTCATCTGAATTCCAATATATTGAAGGAATGTAGAAAGGCCAAATAAGGATAAGATTCATGAATTGGAAGTCATATTATCGTAGTGTATTGCCACTTTCACCTTTAATGGTGCTGTATGTTGTCATAGTCTTTGTTTTTTCTAAAGATGTGTTAGTAGGCGACGAATTCAGACATTTACATTATGCCGATAATCTGTTACATGGTTTTTATACAGAGGCAGACAATCCTGAATTGTTGAACGGGCCTGGATATCCTTTGGTTCTTTCACCATTTCTGGCAATAAATGTGGGCTTTTTAATTCTAAGGCTTTTAAATGCCATTTTTGTTTTTATTGGCGTTGTTTATTTTAAAAAGACCATTGAATTCTTTGCCAAAGAAAAGTACGCCATCGTTTTTGCCCTCCTGATCGGTATATATCCACCTTTATTGCGATATATGCCTCTAATATATTCAGAGCCGTTGACTTTCATGATCATATGTGGGTTGTTATTTCATGTATTTAAATTGTATCGCAGCGAAAAAATCGATTGGAAACAAATCGCATTAATTTCTTTATATATTGGTTTTTTAGTACTTGTAAAAATTATTTTTCTTCAAGTAATAGGAGTAAGCCTGCTGATTGTGATCGTTCTATTTTTATGGAACAGGAATAGGCGAAATATAAAGTTTGCTTTGGTTTTGGTAGGGGGCTTTTTGCTGATTGCCCCTTATTTGATGTATACTTATTCATTAACAGGAAAGTTATTTTATTTAGGTACCGGTGGAGGCGAAATTTTATATCATAGGTCAACCCCATATGAATACGAATGGGGTAATTGGTTTTCGAGAGAAGATGTCTTATATGGTAGTAGTGAAGATTACCAACCTGATACGGTCTACAAAGATCTGAATCGATTATCTGTAAACCACCATGACATTTACATGAAATTGGAAGATTTGACATTTATTGAACGAGATAGCGCTTTCAAGGCAATTGCTATTGAGAATATGAAGGCACATCCAGGCAAATATTTGAAAAATACAATAGCCAATGTTGGGCGATTTCTGTTTCACTACCCATTCTCTTATCGGAATCAGAATATGGCAGCTTATGGCTATCTGATTCCTAATGCGCTTATCCTTGGTTTATGCATACTTTGTATATATCCATTTATTTTGAACCGGAGAAAGGTCCCCTTCGAATTAAAGGCGGTAATCATATTCTACCTTATATATGCCTGTGCCATTGTTCTATTGGACGGTAGAGGCAGGAATTTTATAATCATGGTACCTTCACTGGTTTTGTTTTTTGCATATATCTACACAAATACGGTTAAAATTACTTTGTTAAAACCAGGGGAAGAAAAACAACAACTGAATATCGACTAGTCGACCCCTAAGACATTTAGGCGAAATGTACCAAAGGGTGGGTAGGTTCGAATTTAATGTGATGGCTACTTGTAATTAATTTTCCTTAAGGTGATGTCATCGTTGAAGATGCATTTGGTATTTTCATAATTTGGCCCCAAAGGTATTGTGATGGCACTGCCAACAATTATTACAACCGTTGCATATATATAACTATCCAATTGACACCATACAGGACATAATCAACATGTTTTATTTTAGTTCGGAGCTACCAAAGAGAATGAGTCATTAAGGTAATCGGAATTACCCGGCTGTCGGGTTATAATGCGCAAATTTCCCATAAAAGTTTCTAGATGTGTGATACCCTGTTGCTGAGATTGTTGCACCCCGCTCGATGATGCCCAAGGCCATTTGTAAATACCCCATTTGGCGTTTCCACCCCAGGGACTAGAGGAATAAACCGTAGCAACTTGTTGGTCATAGACGCTCTGGCCATTAATCCATACCTGTAGCAATCCGTTCGACGCATCGTCCCATACGACATGTACCACGATATCCAACTTTTGTCCTGCTGTAGGCGTAATGCCCGTAGGATTATATTTTTCCCCACTCGTTACATTGTTTACTACATAGAGTTCCCCAGCATTATGTCCGTTGAATTGCCCGTCCTTAATAATCATTAATTCCGTTTGTGGCGAATCGCCAACAACCCCATGATGCACCTGCCAGAAAAGCCATTGATTATTTTGGTCTACTACATAATCACTACCAAAGGTATAGCTCCAACCGAACCATTCTTCAGTGCCTTTCGGATGACGAATATCCCAAGGTGCGGTGCGTATTTCGGCCCGCATATTATAATCCCTAGAACACCAGCTTCCAACTTCTGGTGTCGTTGGATTAACACGGAATTTCAATTGATTACCAGCCTTGGTTATCTGTTGTTCATAACACTCGGAATCGATAACTAATTCTCCATTACTAAAGGACACACCTTTACTCCCAGAATATTGAGGTATTGTTACATTCTCCCAGCACCAAGTTTTCAAACCAGTGTCTCCAGCGAGTCCACCATTTGTGACACAGTTTGAATTGTTGTTTTCTTCAGGAGGAGTACTATTTTCTTCAGGAGGCGTACTATTTTCTTCAGAAGTAATAACAACCGTAACCGTACCCTCTTCAGTTGTTATTGATTGGTCCTCCGTTACAATTTCGGTAGTATAAGTAAATGTGTCTATAGTTTCTGGCAACGAGACTGTTTCTGTAACCGGATCCGGAGTGTATGTTAAAGTGTTATCAGTATTGATTACAACGCTTCCGTTCGTAGGTGTAGAAGTTGCTGTAATTGTTACATTGTCTTGTTCCTTATAGGCGTCGTTTGATAATACATCCAGAACAATAAAGTCATTTTGGGAAACCATGTAAATATCATCAACAACATATTCGCCATTAACTATTTCCTGAGAATCCCTAAGAACGTAGTCGGTCAATAAATCAGTATCCTTGGAACATGAGAGGTGGAAGATAAATATAATGCTGAATAATAACACTTTTAATGGGGATTGGGGATTAATATTCATGGGGAATGTAGGTTAAAGTACTATGATAAAGCTTTTAGGGACTCAAATTTGCTAAATTTATTTAGTAGTCCGACAAAACGATAGTTTTTTTCGATGTAATACATATAATAAGTACGTACCTAACCAATTATTAGTATAAAGAATACTGCTTTTTAACAAAATAGTCGATGAATTACAAGGGGAACAGATTAAAAAATTTGGATTATGAAAAGATCATAATAATTTTACCTTGGTGTAACCTCGGAATATGAGTTTGCGAGATAACCAGGATCTCCAGGTCTTAGGGTTATCATCCGTAATGGACCCATATAAGTCTCAAGATGCGTTATACCCAGTTGGAGTGATTCTTGAACTCCGTTTGCCTCTGCCCACGGCCATTTGTAAATACCCCATTTGGCATTTCCGCCCCAAGGATATGCTTCATAAACGGTGGCCACTTGTTTATTATATAGGCGCTTACCATTAATCCATACTTGTAACAATCCGGAAGATGCATCTCCCCAAACGGCATGCACCACGATATCCAATTTTTCTCCCGCTTTTGGCGTAATTCCCGTAGGGTGGTATTCATTCCTGTTCGCGGCGTTGACGATATAGATTTCCCCTGCATCATGACCATTGAATTGACCATCCTTTATAACCGTTAACTCGGTTTGTGGGGATGCGCCCTCGACCCCTGGATGTACTTGAAAGAAAAGCCATTGATTGTTTCGGTCGATTTTATAATCGTTTCCAAAAGTATAGCTCCATCCGAACCACTCTTCTGTACCTTTCGGATGGCGGATATTCCAAGGTGCGGTTCGTATTTCTGCCCTCATGTTGAAATCTCTTGAGCACCAACTACCGACCTCAGGGGTTGTCGGGTTTAGGCTGAATTTTAATTGATTTTCTACCTTGGACACTTGTTTCTCATAGCATTCCGAATCAATATACAATTCGCCGTCGCTAAAATTGACTCCGCTTTCATCGGAATATTCGGGTATCGTAATATCACCCCAACACCAAACTTTTAAACCGGTATCAGCAGCTTTTCCACCTTGTGTTACACAATCGGTAATCGTATATATTTCGGCAGGTATCTTATCTATATCTTCGTCTAAATTAACCGCATCCGATGCGTTACTATTACACGAAATCTGCCCTAATATCAATACTAACGATACTACACTTATACAGAATTTCATAGCATACTTCTTAGTTATATAAATATACAAGAAAGCAATTAGGTATTAAGCAGATAGAAATTGATATTTTTCAAGCCTCTAGGGAAGACATCGTCGCACCCCGGTAATAAACCTTCACTATATTTATTGTAAAAGTTGGCTTTACGAGTTATAAAGCGAGATATATTCAAGCGTTATTTTATCCCAGGTATAATGATTATTTACCTTGGTTTTTGCATTTTTACCCATTGTAACAAACGCTGACTTATTATTCTCGATCCATTTTAACTTCTGGGATAGATCATTTATATCTTTACTTTTAAAGAAAAGTACATCGTTGTCATCAAAAACCTGTGTATTTTCAGGAATATCGCTCGCCAAGATGGGTTTTCCGGTGCTGGCAACTTCCAACAACATGATCGACATGCCTTCGATTTCCGAAGGGAAAACAAAATATTCGCTTTTAGTTACCAATTCCAATAAAGACGACAATGGATTTACATAGCCTAAATAATAAACGTTCAACCCTTTGCTTAATTCTTTTGCTTCCTTGATGTAAGTAGGATTAAAATCAAAGTCACCGGCAACAAAAATGTTTCCTTTGTAATTTATCCGGTTATAGGCTTTTAACATGGTATGTAAACCTTTGATGCCCATGATCCTTCTCGCCGCAAAAAACACGTAAGGGCTATCCTTGGGCACTGTTTTGGGCCAGAAGGTTTCTATAGTACTTTCTTGGTTTTCTTCAACTGGGTTTATTCCGTTCGGAACGAATAGTACATCCACATTATATTTATCTTTATAGTAGTTACATAATGGTTGTGATATAGCGGTCTTAACACCTTTGAATTTTAGAAAACGCCGTTCGTTCATCAAAAAGAATGATTTTGCGAGTCTGCCCCAAACACCATCTTTATAGGGTACGCCATGTACTGTAGCAATTACTTTGGCCTTCTTCGATAATCCTTTTAGGAAAAAAAAACTATCGATTTTATGGGCATGTACGATATCGTATGTTCCAAAAAGGCGAATATGGCAGTAACAGATATAATAATAAATAAATACACCGATACTGCCCAACTTGACTGCTGGGAATTCAATTACCTTGACGCCCTCGATATATGTTTTGGCCAATTTATTTTTATAACAATAAATCGTAACATCATGGTTTTTTGCCATATTACGAATAAGATTTTCAGCCACGCGGCTCGTGCCTCCGCGAGAAGGGAAATACTTAATACCAAAAAATGCAATTTTTTTCACAGTCATTCGCTTGGTTACTTGTTATAATAGGCAAGGTGGTGTAAACATAATTTCCCATTTTTCATACGTTGAATCTAGACTTTTAGATCTTTCAAGTAGTAGGTCTAGTTCATATATTATTTATCGGATAGTAAGGGGTTCCACTATGAATTTCCATTTGAAGGTTTGGAAAGTGCTTGCTCATATAGCGCCAAATATTGCGCTTCCATTTTCTCTACTGAAAATTCATTTTTTACACGGGTTTGCCCCATACTACCCATTTTGGCAGCCATTTCGGGTCTTTCCAATAAAAATCGAATGTGTTCCGCAAGTTTTTCAGGTGATTTCGGAGGAACAAGAAATCCATTTTCTTCGTTTATGACAATTTCAGGAGTGCCCCCTCCATCCGTGGCCAATACAGGTTTGCCAAAAACCATATACTCGATTATTGAGTTGGAAATACCTTCGCCGTGCACCAAAGAATTAGTCGTCAAAACACCGATATCAAAACTATTTATTACCGATTCAACACTCGTCATCTGACCGGGCAATAGAATTCGCTCTGAAAATTCAGCTGGAACCAACGCCTTGCATCTTTCATAATTCGGTCCGTCGCCAATGGCCAGAAAATTTGCTTCAAAACCTTCGTTCAATAGTAAAATGGCCATTTTAATGAAGGTGTCGAAGTCTTTTCGTTCATGAAAAGCGGCCACCATGCCGACAATAGGCCCTGATAGAATATTTAATTTATCGCGAACTTCTTGTGGAGTGGTTTGAACCTTACTTCGCTTAAAATCAAAACCGTTATAAATACATCTGCTTTTTGAATTCGGGGCATTATAGGCGCGCAAACCGGCTTTTGAGTTTCCTATGATAAAATCGGAAAATGGAAAAGTAAGTTTTGCCTTAAAATATTCCTTGTCAAAAATATTCAGGTCTTTTCTTGCATCCATAATATTTTGGTTTATGAAAACAGTACCTAACAATGTGCTGGGCAGAATGGCAAAGACAGAAGACAAGTGCCCCCAACTGTGTATTATATCAGGTCTGAACTTTTTGCACAATTTATAATACTTGAACATGGCCCCTAAGTCAACTTTATTTTTTCGTTTAATTAGATGCACCGGATAACCTAAATCATATATTTCAGGATATGCAATTTCATCCGAAAAAAATACAAGTTCGACATCGATTGAGGAATGCAGTTTTATATTTTTCAATAATTCTATAATTTGACGCTCTTGCCCGCCACGCGCCAGTCTATCATGGACCATTTGAATTTTCATATCATGCTGATTTTTTCTTTAAACAAGGGCTATGCGTTATTGGTTATATTGGAGACTAACAATTTTGATAATTAAATGAGATGTTATAATGTAATGATTTTGCATATTGATTTTTGGTTTCAAATATGGATGAAACGAATACCGCATGTCTAATCGTTCATATCGTTCATGAAATAAGGCGTTCCATTATGGATCTGCATTTTTTCTATATGATGGATTATATTCCGATACAGGTTTTGAAATTGTTCAAAACTATAACATTTGACAAGATGATCGTAGCTTTCCAGCCCCATTTGATGGGTCAATGTTCGAGATTTAATAAGCTCACCTAAGTAATCGGCAATTTTTTGAGAATCATCAATGGTTGTAATGAATCCATTTTTACCATGAATTACCAAGCGCGAATTATCGCCTGCATCGGTTGCTACGATGGGCATGGCGCAGTTCATGGCTTCCAATATCGAATTGGAAATTCCCTCAAAAGTCGATGTGCTCAGATAGATGTCGGATGATTCCAATAAATCATAAATATTCGATGGATCCGTAATGAGTTCAACCTCATCCTTCAATTTGTTCCTTTCAATAAAAGCTTCGATATTTTGCTGCTCAGGTCCGCTGCCTACAATTCTATACTTTATCGAATAATCATTATTAAGGGTGTTTTTTAGCTCGACAATTGCCTGTAGCGCTATTTCGTAAGCCTTTTGCTTTACCAACCTGCCAACGCTGATTATGGTAATATGATTCTTGGCCGAGTCTTGTCTATGAAGCATAGGCCTCATTTCGATTCCGTTAGGAGCGACCATGATATTTTTTTTGAATCCGAATTTAATGGCAGCCTCATAGGCTGCGTAATTGTTGGCAATGGTATAATCGAGCAAATAATTATTGGCAAATCGCAATGCGGCATATTTAATATAGGCAATATGACTATTTCTGATGCCACCTAAAATGTAGGGTACATTGGCAATCTTTCCACAAATGGACGCCCAGATGGTATCTGCTGGCAAGAAGGAAAAAATGATATCTATTTGTTGCTTTTTAAGAAAGCCGGTAAATTCGCGAATTTTTTTTATAGGATTCTTGGCCAAGAATATGTGGTTAATATCTTCCTTTTCAATTACCGCAATATGTTGTTTATAGATTGGCTGTGGATTAATGATGACTACCGTAGTATTGTGATACGGCTTCAACGCTTTGGCCAATAGCAAACTTTGCTTTTCTGCACCGCCAGGAGCGAGTGAATTTATGGTAATACAAATATTTTTCTTTACAGTCATTTTGCTAAGTTTTACCCCACTTACTATGCGATTTCCTGCGACATCCATCTTTGTAGCAATAAAATTCGCCATAAAAGCGTGCCGTGATCGACCTTGCCCTTTTGAATTTCTTCTATCAGGTTTTTTATCATTTTTTGATTCAGGGACTTCAACGAATTCGTTGAATTCATTACGTTATCGAATTCACTATCCTTGAACCATTCTCTTAACGGAACTTCGAAGCCTTGTTTTCTTCGGTTCAAGATCTCGTTGGGCAATTTATTTTGCATGGCGTTTTTGAGCATATATTTTACGCCCTTATCGGTGTATGTAGGCATTTTCAACGATTTATCTACTTGGTACATCAACTCGACTATGCGATAATCCAACAAGGGCGCACGGGTTTCAAGTGAATTGGCCATGCTCGTTTTATCGACCTTGATAAGCATTTGATCCGG
>NZ_JBATHS010000276.1:0-1783 GCF_049667165.1 Maribacter sp. | reverse complement strand
TCCCCTTGATGCAAAGTAACATCTGATTCCTCCGTTACCATTTCGAAATCCGAAATCGAAGGTTTTCCTACAGGCCTGTTTTTTAACAATATGGTTTTTGTCATCATGGCTTTTTAGTCTATAACCGTTACTAATTCTTCCATCGGTTTTCTGACCTTTACAAGATTCACCAACCAATCATCATCTTCTTTTCTATAACCAAGGGGCAATAAAACCGCACTGCGCAGTCCCTTTTCACGAAGGCCAAGAATTTCGTCGACGGCGGCAGGATCAAAACCTTCAAGGGGTGTGGCATCAACACCTTCAAAAGCAGCCGCGGCAATCGCCTGAGAAAAGGCGATATAGGCCTGTTTGGCTGCGTGATTAAAATTTTCTTCCGCATCCTTTTGAGGATAGGAACCCAATAACATCTTTCGGTAATTTTCCCAACCTTCATTTTTAAATCCGCGAATGTCGTTCGTCAAATCGAACATATGGTTTATTCGCTCAGCCGTATAGGTGTCCCAGGCCGCAAAAACGAGAAGGTGGGAGCATGATGTAATGACCGATTGGTTCCAGGCTACCGGTTTTATTTTCTCCTTTAGGGCTTGGTTTTTGATCACAATGATCTCAAAAGGCTGTAAGCCACTCGAGGTAGGTGCCAAACGTGCGGCTTCTAAAATGCGTTGTATTTTATTTTCGGCTACCTTTTCGCCGTTCATGGCTTTTGCAGCATATCGCCAGTTTAATTTATCCAATAATTCCATGTCTTCAATATTAGTTTTTATTATTATATACATTAATGTTCTACTCGTGTTCAGATTTTAATACTGCTCCAAGCAGCTTGATACGCCTCTTCAATATGTGTTTTGTCCATCTGAAATGCCCCTCTTTTTTGTACGATCATTAAAAAAGACAAGGGATTGATCGCGTAGGCATACAAGAGGTAATCTGATATGGGTTTGATAATCCCTTCTTTTTTACCTCGGGCCCAAAGGTCGAGTAGGGGCTGTAGGTGTTTGATCCCTTCCTGTCTACTCGGCTCATCGATCATTGGCGTGTTATCGCATTGCGCCAAAAATAGAGCGTTTTCGCACTCCTTGAGTTTAAAATCGGCAATACGTTTCCAAATGATTTCAAAGCCTTCTTCAACCGACATCGTTTCGGTATAGGTAGCAAATGCATATTTGGTGTACTCTGCTTTCACTTCGATATAGGTTTTATTCACCAAATCTTGTTTGTTGTCAAAATAGAGATAAATCGTAGCCGGGGAAACGTTGGCCATTTTTGCGATTTTACTTATTGGCGTGGCGTGGAACCCATTATTGTTGACCAATTCAATGGTGGCCTTAACAAGGGCGTTGCGTTTGTCTATGCTTTTTTGCAGTTGTGCCATATCACATCCAATTAAAGTACAAAGCTATAAAATAAATGAACGTTCATTCTTTTTTTAACAAAGGTTTACCAGTCGATACTGTTCCCCTGTTACGGAATGAACCCCAAGTATTGCACCAAGCAATCTAAAACTACCCAGTAGGTACGTCTCTAAGCGGTTTAGGTTTTTATGCACCTTAACCTCACTGCCAGAAGCCGACGGACATGTCCTTCATTGCTTGCAGCGCGACAGCGGATAGGAGGGAGGGCAATGCTAAGTAAACCGAAACTTTAGTGAAGGTGGGTGTGTGGAATGGGATTAATCCCAGTTGAATCATTCTAAATTACATGCAAAACTGCCTGATATTTAAGCGAATGAAGGAAATAGTTGCTAACTTTAATAGTCACCTTTTAGGTATTTGGCCTATAC
>NZ_JBATHS010000275.1:0-2987 GCF_049667165.1 Maribacter sp. | reverse complement strand
GGTTCCACTTGAAAATAGTGGCTCTTTTCCACCCGAAGATCAAGCTTTTTGTACAAGGGAGAAAAGAGACTTTTTCGATTTTAAACCGTACGATCCAAAAAGAAGATCAAGTCATCTGGGTACATGTTGCTTCCTTAGGCGAATTTGAACAAGGTCTTCCGGTAATCGAGAAAATCAGGAATGAATTTCCGTTGTTTAAGATTTTGATTACCTTCTTTTCACCCTCTGGTTATGAAGTCAAAAAGAATACAACAGTGGCCGATGCCGTAGTCTACCTGCCGCTAGACACGCTTGATAATGCCAGACGTTTTATTGCCAAGGCACATCCTAAGCTCGTGATATTCGTAAAATATGAGATTTGGCCCAACTATTTAAAAATTCTAGGTGAATATAAAATTCCCACCCTATTGATCTCGGCCGTATTCAAAGAGAAACAACTATTTTTTAAATGGTATGGAGGCATAATGCGGAAGGCGCTCGGTACATTCTCCCATTTCTTCGTTCAGGATGAAAGATCGATTGAGCTTTTGAAAGGTATCGGTCTATTGAATGGCACAATCAGTGGAGATACCCGATTTGACCGGGTGTCAGAGATTCTGGAAAGGGATAATACACTCCCTTTCATGGAACAATTCAAGGGTACCACAACTTGTTTTGTCGCCGGAAGTACGTGGCCCGAAGATGAGGAAATAATGCTACCCTTTATCAATGAGACCCATAGATCGTTGAAATTTGTGCTTGCCCCACACAATATCAAACCAGAGCACATTCTTTCACTAAAAAAATCAATCTCAAAAAAGACAGTATGCTATTCTGAAATAGCACAAAATGACCTCACCCAATTTGATGTATTGATCGTTGATACCATTGGGTTATTAACCAAAATCTATAGCTATGCAGACATTGCCTATGTGGGAGGGGCCTTTGGTACTGGATTGCACAATACCCTGGAGCCCGCTGTTTTTGGCATACCAATAATCATTGGCCCTGATTATCATGGGTTCAATGAGGCCGAAGCCTTGGTCAACCAAAAAGGTATTTTGACAGTAAATAATAAGGAATCTTTCCATGCGATAATGTCCGATCTTTTGGACAATCCCGACTATATTTCCCAAACCGGTAAAATCAATTCCGATTTTGTACGTAAAAACAAAGGGGCAAGCATCCAAATCATGGAGCACATCCGTAGATTATTATGATACGAACAATACAATGCTATGAGATTTCCCCAAATTCTTATGCTTTTGGTTTTTATATTTGTCCTTAATTTATCTTGCAGGGAAAACCTAGGCAAGAAAGAGGCTTTTCCACAACAAAATAAAACAATCCCTTCCACGGAAGAATATCAGAGGTCGAAACCGGCCCCAAAAAAAGATCAACCAATTCCAGGTGGGCAGTCAAAGGATAGTCTGTTGAAAAAACAGCAAAAGTCAAAAGATCTTGATACACTAAAACCCAAAGTAGCCTAGCAGAAAAACGAACCTTGGTTCCGTTATGCCAAAAAGCTCCTTCGAGACCTTTAGTAACAAGCTGCAAAGACCAATTATGAAGTCTTTATCGCACCTCTGCGCAGTTCACCGAATTATTTGGCAGTACATCCCAAAAACATACTGAACAGCAGGCATTTAGACGAAATAATGCTCAAAATTGAGGGAATTTTGGCCACAAATGCCTACATTGTAATAAATAATTAAATCATGGAGCACGAAATTACTTTTGGCACTAAGATGCTCAACCTTTTTTTGGGCATAATGGTGGTGATTTTGATCGCGATTTTGCTTGGCGTTGTCCTAGGGCTGATTTTAGCGGCCTTTGGCATCATCTAATGTGATCGAATTGACGATTTCCCCAAATATTATCTCCTATAGGTTCTAAAAGAACAAAGTCCATTATGCGTAATGGGCTTTTTTTTGGTTCCCATACCAAAAGGGCCCCTAACCATCACAGCATTACACGGCGAATACCCATCCCTTGTTTTAAATAGGAACCAAGCATCGGTCAAGACCTTCCTTAAAATTTTGGATGTATCGTTCAGAACAATGAAATTCATGTTGTAATTTGTCCCCCGATTAGAATTATGCCCATGGATCAAAATAAGAAAATGAAGAAGTTTCCCTATATAATATCGTTGTTCTTCCTTGTACTATGTATGTCTTGCCAACAAAACGCTGCCCAAACTAAGGAATACCCCTTTACCAACGAATTGATCAACGAAACCAGCCCTTATTTACTTCAACATGCCCATAATCCTGTAAATTGGAGGGCATGGAGTGATGCCGCTTTCGAGAAAGCAAAGAAAGAAGATAAGTTGGTGGTCATAAGCATTGGTTATTCCTCTTGCCACTGGTGCCATGTTATGGAGGAAGAGACCTTTGAGGATCAAAAGGTGGCCGAAATCATGAACAAAGATTTCATCAGCATCAAAGTCGATCGCGAAGAACGTCCTGATGTCGACCAAGTCTATATGACCGCAGTACAATTGATGACCGGCCAGGGTGGCTGGCCACTGAATGTAATTGTACTCCCTAATGGAAAGCCCATATATGGCGGAACCTACCATACCAATGAACAATGGGGCAGAATCCTCGAGAAGACACATCAACTCTATAAAAACAATCCGAAAAAGGCCAATGAATATGCCGAAATGGTCACCCAAGGTATTCATGATGTCAATCTGATAGCCCCACCCAATAAGGGAAATGATTTATCTATCAGCACTTTAAATGAGAGTATTTCAAAATGGAAACCCGATTGGGACCTGAAATGGGGAGGGATTGTTGGCCGAGAAAAATTCATGCTTCCAGGACAACTTGATTTTTTATTGAATCAGGCAGCACTGACTAATGACACATCTTCCCTGTCCTACGTAGAAACAACCCTAGACCAAATGGCAAGAGGAGGTATTTATGACCATGTTGCCGGTGGCTTTTATCGGTATAGCACCGATCCAGAATGGCATATTCCCCATTTCGAGAAAATGCTGTATG
>NZ_JBATHS010000274.1:0-8146 GCF_049667165.1 Maribacter sp. | reverse complement strand
TTTCATCAGCGGGTGTTACTTAATTTTAGGGTGTTAAATATAAGCAATATGTTAGTAGAAGTTTGTGCCAATTCATTGGAATCTGCCCTGAATGCCGAAAAAGCCGGAGCTGATAGGATTGAGCTGTGCTCTGAATTGGCCGTTGGTGGTATTACCCCTTCCTACGGACTTTTGAAGGCTATAAAGGCGAACATAAAGATTCCTGTTCATGTCCTTGTGCGTCCTCGAAGTGGGGATTTTTCCTATACCGATGGGGAGTTCGATATTATGTTAAGGAATATTGCGCTTTGTATTGAGTTGGGTTTCGATGGTATTGTTTCGGGGGTGTTGCACAAAGATTTAACGTTGGATGTTGCACGCACCAAAAAATTGGCGGAAGCTTCCAAGGAGTTGAAATTCACCTTTCATAGAGCCTTTGATTGGGTATTGGATCCCATGGACACATTGAAACAACTGGAAAATTTGGGGGTGGATTATATCCTTTCATCCGGCCAGCAAAAAACAGCTTTGAAAGGAATTGGGTTATTATCGGTATTGAACGAACAAGCAACCACCTGCACTATTATGCCAGGAAGTGGTATACATCCCGATACTGTTTCTCAATTTAAGGCAAGTGGATTTAAGGCAGTACATTTATCGGGAACGGTTTACGAACAACGATTGAACGCTACCCCGCCTATTTCGATGAACACACCTTCCTTCTTGCGGGATGAGGGTGTTTTTGTCTCGAATGTGGAGGTCCTGAGAAACGTACTGAAGGAAGTTAAATAAACTGTAAATGGCATGAACAACATGCTGTAAAGAAATACCTTTGTTAAAAACCCCACTATGCTGCGTTGGATAATTTTTATCGCTATTTATACGGCCCTTGGTTTCTATGTCTTACAGGCCCTTAGAACCGTGACCAGGTACCCTTGGGTGTACTTTACCTATATCGGTATTGCTTTGATCATATTATTCAATTTCGTCTATCAATTTACGTGGGGCGAGGATGCCGGAAGGGTCTTGAGCCGGCCCAAGAGTTATGCCTTTGGGTTTTTGTTGACCATTATTACCTTCAATATCATTACGGTGATCTTCCTTTTTTCCGAAGACCTTTTTCGCTTTTTAAGCGGCAGCTATCACAAGTTGTTCGGAGGCAGTAAGGAGTTCAGTTTCCCCGAACGTAGACGGTTCTTGAGCATGATAGCCATGGGCATTGCCGCGATACCCTTTGGGGCCTTGCTTTATGGGATGTATCGAGGTAAGTATAATTTCAAGGTTCTTAAATATCAATTGGAGTTCGATGATCTACCTGCCGCTTTTGACGGTTTTCAGATTACGCAGATTTCCGATGTGCATAGTGGTAGTTTCGATAACCGCAAGAAGATAGAATATGCCATCGATTTGGTGAACAAACAAGAGAGTAATGTTATTTTATTTACGGGTGATCTGGTGAATAATAAAGCCGAGGAAATGTTGCCTTGGAAAGATACCTTTGCAAAATTGAAGGCCAAGGAAGGTAAATTCTCTATTTTGGGCAACCACGATTATGGGGATTATGTGACATGGGATACCGAGGAATTGAAAAACGAAAACCTTGAAACGTTAAAAAACCTTCAGCGTGAGATCGGTTTTGATCTTTTGTTGAATGAAAGTAGGTATTTTCAAAAAGGAGCGGACAGGATTGCCCTGGTCGGCGTTGAGAATTGGGGTAGGGGTGGATTTAAAAAGGCGGGAGATCTTTCCAAGGCTACGGAAACCATATCCAAGGATGATTTCAAGATTTTGATGAGCCATGATCCATCGCATTGGGAAGATGTGGTCATTCACGACGATTATCATTATCATCTTACCTTAAGCGGCCATACCCACGGGATGCAGTTTGGTATAGAAATCCCGGGATGGGTAAAATGGAGCCCAGTAAAATGGCGTTATAAATATTGGGCGGGCATTTATCAGGAAATGGGTCAGTTCATCAATGTAAATCGTGGTTTCGGCTTTTTGGGTTATCCCGGGAGGGTAGGTATTTGGCCCGAGATTTCGGTGATTACCTTAAAGAAAAAGTCGTTAACATGATTTTAACTTCAAGAATAGGCTACAAAAGTGTAGCAAAAAGCGGTTTTTTAACATTTTTTCTTACATTTGGATTGTAACCGAAACAACTCTATATGTCTAAGTTTGGTGAACTGATAGATTTACACGTTCCCGTTTTGTTGGATTTCTATGCAGAATGGAACGAACAATCAACCGCAATGCATCCTGTACTTCGGGATGTTGCCGCCGCCCTGGGTGATAAAGGCAAGGTCATTAAGATCGATGTGGACAAGAATAAGGAACTATCCCAAGCCCTTCGCGTCAAAGGATTGCCTACCCTGATGATCTACAAAAAGGGTGAAATGGTTTGGCGCCAGAGTGGGGAACAGGATGCCAACACACTTATCGGTATTCTTAATGAGTACGTATAATCGCTTATCTATCCTTTTTAAACGGAGAATCCACGAAGCATAAAATTAAATGCTTGGCCATGCCAAAGCCAAACGCACGTCGTTTTGGTAAGGCAGTGCAAGGATAATGGAAGGTGTTAAAAACGCTTAATTCCCATCCGGCCCCAAAACAGAATCCAATTCTTTTTCAGTTTCATCCGTTTCGGTATTATCGACCGCAATGGTATCAGTAATATCCGGATTGGTCTCCATGACCGGTTCTTGCGCCGGAATCTCATCTTTATAGAAATGGCTGAATTTATCAATGTATTCGTTAAAGATCAAGGTTTCCTTTTCGGCCATTTCCCGGTCATTGTTCTCAATAAGTACATCGATCAACCTACGGTATGATTCCATGTCCGATATGATGTCATCGATTTTGTCGTACTGTTGATCTAAAGGAATTCCTTCGTAGTACTCCAATCGCTCTTGATAGATTTTCTTCAACTCGGAGTATAGTTCATGGGCCTTACTGGTTTCCCCAACCTTATAATATCCATCAATAAAAGGCAATACAAAATGGTAATATCCAAAATAAGCAACCGGCATTTTCTCCATCGCCAAGTTGATGATGTCCTTGGCCTTATCGATCTTGTTTTCTTGGATCAACTTTTCCATTAAGCGTGCCAAATTACTTCGGTATGAAATACCTTGAACCCTTGTCTGGGGGTCATGGTAAATGTCCGGACTGCCAGAATTGCCCCAATCCCATTTTGTGACGATATCGTACATCAGTTCTGTATCTATCCTGCCCATGTCAAAGGAATTGCTGCGTTCTGTTTTTATAGGCACCAGTTTATAGGCCATGCCATCCAATTGCAGATAGTCTTTCATCCAAATGAATTCAGCATCGTCAAAGCTTCCACCTGAGAAATAGAGTGGTCGTTTCCAATCGTTATTGGCGACAATATCCAACATCATCATACTTTTTTTGGTAATGGCCCCAGGGAGGTCAATATCGATATAATCGACGATCAAAGCAGAATCCTTTGCCTTGACCAGGCCACTTTCCAGCACATTTTTTTTATAGACAGGAATGCGTATTTTCTGGGTCGGATAATATACCAGGTTTTGTGTATTCTCGGGATATTCATCGACATCAACATCCTGATTTTCCAAGAAAAACTTGAACTTCGTCTGGGGTTTATCGCTATCGATCCAGTCTATAAAATCCTTGACGTCCCATCGGCTTTTGGAAACTTCACGACTGAACAATGGATCGACATTTTGAAAGTACAGCACGTCCCTGGATCCCCAACGATATTTATCATGGGAAATTTGGGAAGGTATCGGATCACTGGTGTAGGCCTTGCGTTTCATCTGGTCAACATACCAGTCGGTCTCGAAGAGGCTGGTACATACGATACGGACATCAGTTCTATAATTTTCGATTTCCTGGGCATACCATAAGGGAAACGTGTCATTGTCCCCAATGGTAAAGAGAATGGCCCCTGCATCTTTTTGGCAGGAATCCAAATAGGATTTTGCCGAGGATTCGGCCGTATATCGATTAGAACGGTCATGATCATCCCAGTTTTGCACGGCCATTACCGTTGGTACCGCCAGTAAGCAGACTAGGGTCACTGCCGGCGCCAAAATCTTGGGACTGAACCACTTTTTAAATTCATCGAACAGGCCATAGACCCCTAGTCCTATCCATAAGGCAAAAACATAGAAGGACCCCACAAGGGAATAATCCCTTTCACGTGGTTGAAATATATACGGATTCGTATAAAACTGGATGGCGAGGCCCGTGAACAAAAAGAAAACGAACAAGACCCAAAACTGTTTTGGGTTTTTCGATACCTGGAATAAGATTCCGATAATACCTAGAATCAAAGGCAAAAAGAAATAGGTGTTCCTGGCTTTGTTGTCCTTGATGTCACTTGGCAAATTCTTTTGGCTGCCGTGAAAAGCACTGTCAATGATCGGGATGCCCGATAACCATTTTCCGTTTTCATCATAACGGCCTTGTACGTCGTTGTTCTTACCTACATAATTCCACATAAAATACCGCCAGTACATATAGCCGAATTGAAACTCGAACATATATTTGACATTCTGCCATACCGTGGGGGGTTGTACTTCAAGATACTCATCGAATCGCTTTAAAAAGCTGATGTATTGTTCGGTATCGATCTCCCCATTGGCATAACCCGTTTTGACTTGGGTTATCGCTTGCCGAAGCTCTTCATTGGGTTGTTTCATTTTAAAATCCAAAGGACCAAAATAACGCATGTAGTTTTCGGCATGTTGGCCACTCCACATTCGGGGCAAAATGCCTTTATGTTTTTCATTGGAGTCTTGGGCTGCATTCTTATAGTAGTTTACGATAACATACTTGCCAAGTTCATAGTCTTTTTCGTATTTGGGTTTGTCGTCAATTTCCTTTCCGGCAGGCGCGAAAACATCGGAGTAATAGGCCCCATAAACCGGACTGTCTACGCCCGGATATTGCTCCCGGTTGTAATAGGCCAATAAGGACCTTGCGTCCGACGGATTATTCTCATTGATCACCACATTGGCATTGGCCCGGATCGGTAATAGTAACCAAGTAGAGAAACCAAAGAACAAGAACATGATGGATAGCACAATGGTATTGGCCGTACGGAAGTCATTTTTACGCGTATATCGCAATCCAAAATAAAAGGCGGCTATAAACAAGAACCCCATAATCAAGGAACCGGAATTGAAGGGCAATCCTATGCTATTGACAAAATAGACCTCGGCCCACCCAAAGAGTTTGAGCACGTACGTCAGGGAAAATTTGTAGACCAACATCAGAACGGCAATGACCAAAACATTGGCCAACAGGAAATTCTTAACTGTGGTGTTTTTATATTTTTTGAAATAATACAACAGGCCAATGGACGGTATTGCCAAAAAGCCCATAAACTGTATCCCGAAGGTCAATCCTACGACAAACGCAATGAGAATAAGCCAGCGGTTGCCCCGAGGGGTGTCTAGATGATCCGTCCATTTTAGCCCCAACCACAGCAACAGGGCCATGATAAAACTTGCACTGGCATACACTTCGGTCTCTACGGCATTGAACCAAAAACTGTCTGAGAAGGTAAACGCCAAAGCACCAACAAGCCCACTGCCCAATACCGCAATGGATTTGCTGTTGGTCAACAGCTCTTCCTCGCCTATCAGTTTTCTCGTAAGATTCGTAATGGTCCAAAACGTAAAAAGAATGGTAAATGCACTGCTGACCCCAGATACATAATTCACCATACGGGCAATTTGATCTGGCTCTAAGGCGAACATGGCAAAAAAGGCACCTATCATTTGTAATAAAGGGGCTCCAGGTGGGTGCCCGACCTGTAATTTGGCGGAGGTGGCGATGTACTCCCCGGCATCCCAAAAACTACTAGTGGGTTCGACGGTAATGCTATATGTGATTAGGGCTATAAAGAAGACGACCCATCCGAGTAGGGTGTCCCATTTTTCGAAGTTCTTTGAAAACATGTAATACGTGATTTTACCTTGTGGGCGAATTTAGTAATTAATATAGATATGCCCCCACAATTTTGATAAACCTTTAACAACAGCGGTACCTGCTGTTTTTTATAGGATTGTTTTTAAAAATGTTTGTGCAAACCAAACTTTGTCTTAAATTTGCACGCTCTAATGATGAAATAATCAACTGATTTTTCCCGTTGGATGAGGTATTGGCCTATGGTGTAATTGGCAACACAGCTGGTTTTGGTCCAGTCGTTCTAGGTTCGAGTCCTAGTAGGCCAACGAATGGTACTTTAATCCCGATGTTCTTTTTCGAGCATCGGGATTTCTTTTTGTGCAAAAAGCTAGGACGAGAAGTTTATCCTGAGCGTAGCCGAAGGGAGTCCTAGTAGGCCAACGAATGATACTTTAATCCCGATGTTCTTTTTTGAGCATCGGGATTTCTTTTTGTGCATAAAGCTAGGACGAGAAGCCCGCCCGGATGAACCATCCGGTACAGACGGGTTTATGCTGAGCGCCCGCCTGCCTTGGGCACGGTTGTCGATATGCTCGACACAGAATTCCATTCCTATTTTTAATCCAAAAAAATCGAGTAAGAAGACTGGGATCTAGAACTAATCTTTTTCAAGATTTGTTCCTTCCGAAGCGTTATCATCACGCAACCTTTCTTTTAATGGTTCCACTGCTTCGGGGATCTCCAAACTTTCATTTTTGGCCTGTAGGGCATCTTCCCATTTTCTTGCCTTCCTTTATCATGCCCCAGGTCATTATCAGGCTTGTTGCGATGATGACGAATAATAAAATACCCGACTCAAAAGTGGCAACCTGTGCTTCTTGTGGAATAGCATAAAACAATAATACCGTGATCAACCCACGGGGGGCAATAAACAATTGGGGAATAATATCGTTTCCGAAAAAGGTACGTAGCAAAACAAAACGAATACCATAGATAGAGATGATAATCAAAATACTTACTAAAGCGACGCTAAAACTGAACAAAGAGGAAAGTACAATGGTAAGGCCATAATTAGCATTTAAATATCGCTTTCGGTGTGTTGTATTGTTTCTATACGAGATCTTGAAAATAAGCTTGTTGTAGATTATAAAATGTTGTATATTTGCATCACTGAAAGGATATTTAGGTATTCATGAGGGGACAATTTGTCCCCTCTTTTGTTACTGAAAGTTATGTTGAAGGATAAGGTTAAGTCGCTTTTGAACGAGGCATTGGCACAGGATGAATCACTTTTTTTAATCGATTTTACCGTAGGTGCCGATAATAGCATTCACGTGGTATTGGATGGTGACCATGGTGTCAGTGTTGAGGATTGTATAAAAGTGAGTCGGGCGATCGAGCATAACCTCGATAGGGATGAAGAAGATTTTTCATTGACCGTCACCTCCTCGGGAGCTGGGTCACCCATGATAAATCCCCGCCAATATAAAAAGAATATCGGTAGAAAGGTAAAGGTACAGACCCCTGAAGCTATTTTTGAGGGAAACCTTGTAGACACCAACGAACAGTGTATCGTGTTGGAATGGAAGGCACGGGAACCCAAACCCATAGGAAAAGGGAAAACCACGGTTCAGAAAAAAAAGGAAATTTTATTTTCTGAAATTAAGGAAGCAAAAGTTATTTTAAAATATTAATAGTGTACAAATGGAAAATATTGCGCTGATTGAATCTTTTTCGGAATTTAAAGATGATAAATTCATTGACAGGGTAACGTTAATGGCGATTTTGGAGGATGTTTTTAGGAACGCGCTTAAAAAGAAATTTGGTTCCGATGATAATTTTGACATCATCATCAACCCAGACAAAGGGGATTTGGAAATTTGGAGAAACCGTATTGTTGTTGAAGATGGGCAGGTCGAGGAACCCAATGAAGAGATTTCACTGTCTGAGGCGCGTAAGATCGAGCCCGATTTTGAGGTGGGAGAGGATGTGTCCGAGGAGGTGAAATTGATCAATTTGGGAAGAAGGGCGATTTTGGCGTTGCGCCAAAACCTCATCTCGAAGATCCATGAGCATGACAACACAACCATTTATAAGCAGTTTAAAGACTTGGAAGGGGAGATTTACACCGCCGAGGTGCATCACATAAGACATAAGGCGATAATTTTATTGGATGATGAGGGAAATGAGATTATCTTGCCTAAAGATAGACAGATTCCGTCGGACTTCTTTAGAAAAGGGGACAATGTAAGGGGGGTCA
>NZ_JBATHS010000273.1:0-2335 GCF_049667165.1 Maribacter sp. | reverse complement strand
CGTAAATTAACTAAGGAAAATAAGCTTTTGGAAGAAAAAGTAAAAGAAAGGACCAATGAATTGCAAACTTCCTTAAACGACTTAAAGAATACACAATCACAATTGGTCCAATCCGAAAAAATGGCTTCCCTAGGTGAACTGACGGCCGGTATTGCCCATGAAATACAGAACCCTTTGAACTTTGTCAATAATTTCTCTGAAGTAAATAAGGAACTGTTACTAGAGATGGATGAAGAAATTGAAAAAGGAAATTTTAATGAAGTCAAAGCCCTTGCCAAGGATGTTGCGGATAATGAGGATAAGATAATCTTTCATGGAAAACGAGCCGATGATATTGTCAAAGGCATGTTACAGCACAGTCGCAGCAGCAGTGGGCAAAAAGAGCCCACTGACATCAACGCCCTGGCCGACGAATATCTTCGCCTGGCCTATCATGGGTTGCGTGCCAAGGACAAGAGTTTCAACGCCACCATAAACACCGATTTCGACCCAACAGTCGGAAAAGTCAATGTCATTCCACAAGATATCGGCCGGGTAATTTTAAACCTGATTACGAATGCTTTTTACGTGGTCGATGAAAAGAAGAAATCAGCAACTTCCGATGTTGCCTTAAACGGCTATGAGCCTACGGTTTCGGTCGGTACAGAAAAGATGGGCAATAAAGTGGAAATCTTCGTCCAGGACAATGGCAGTGGTATTCCAGAAAAAGTTAAAGAAAAAATATTCCAACCCTTTTTCACGACCAAACCCACGGGACAGGGCACAGGATTGGGTTTATCATTATCTTACGATATCATAAAAGCCCATGGGGGAGAATTGAAGGTGGAGACAAAAGTAAACGAGGGAACAGTTTTCAAGATTTCATTGCCAATTGAATCTATTTAAAATGGATACAGCTAAAGAACAAGAATTACTTCAAACCCATCAATTTTGGGTAGCATCGTTTTTGGAAGATTCATCCTTAGATGAATTGGATAGTATTCTCTCTCATGATATAATGGGTTACGGCACTACCCGAGACGAAAAGATTTTTGGAAGGGAAGAAGTTAGGGACTTAATTGAAATTGGGCGGCAACAAAGACTATTACTTGATAATTATAGGTATGATTTAGAAATCGTAAAAAAGCTAATTTCTAAAAAGGGTGATGCGGCAATCATTGTAGCGGAAATAAATGTAAGCTATACAAGCGATAAGAATAAAACCTTGTTACCCCTTAGGATCAGCACTGTTTTTTTATATGATGAGAAATGGAAAGTGACCCATTGGCATGGTTCGCTTGGTGTTGAAACTGATGGCGATACTTGGCATCAAAATGAATGGCAACGTGAAAAAGAGCGACTACAGAAACAGGTAGATGAACAAACTGCCAAGCTAAAAAAATCTCTGGAAGACCTAAAAGCCACTCAATCCCAGCTTATTCAGTCCGAAAAAATGGCCAGTCTTGGGGAGTTAACGGCTGGCATCGCCCACGAGATACAGAATCCCTTGAACTTTGTCAACAACTTCTCCGAGGTGAATACCGAATTGATTGATGAGATGCAGGACGAATTTAAAGCCGGAAATACCGAAGAGGCGATTGCCATCTCCAATGATATAAAAGAAAATCAGAAAAAAATCAACCACCATGGTAGAAGGGCTGATGCGATTGTGAAAGGGATGTTACAGCACAGCCGGAACAATACCAATGAAAAAGAAGCTACCAATATTAATGCACTGGCAGATGAATACCTAAGATTGTCCTATCATGGACTTAGAGCGAAGGATAAATCCTTTAATGCCAAATTAGAAACTGATTTTGATAAATCATTAGGTAGTGTGAATGTTGTTGCACAAGATATTGGCCGTGTCATATTAAACCTTATCACCAATGCCTTTTATGTAGTGAAACAGAAAAAGGAGCAACAAAAAGAAGGCTATGAACCTACCGTCTCGGTAAGTACAAAAAAGAATAAAGATACGATTACCATTAGCGTAAAGGACAATGGGAACGGTATTCCCCAAGCCATTAAAGAGAAGATTTTCCAGCCCTTCTTCACCACCAAACCCAGTGGTGAGGGTACTGGCCTGGGGCTGAGTTTAAGTTATGATATTGTGAAGTCCCACGGGGGGGAACTCATAGTCGAGACCCATGAAGGTAAGGGCACCGAATTCACCATCATTTTACCTAATATCGAAACCAAAAAAAAATAGAAGGATTACAAACACAAACAGCATGAAAATATTAGTAGTAGACGACGAAAAAGATGTACAATTGCTCTTCCAGCAGCGATTTCGAAAAGAAATCAGGACCGGGGTACTAAATTTTGTTTTTGCATTTTCGGGAGAAGAGGCACT
>NZ_JBATHS010000272.1:0-2166 GCF_049667165.1 Maribacter sp. | reverse complement strand
TGCCTGATCGTTTGTAAACTGCCAGTTGATTTTTGCAGTTTTGTTGTTCCTATGGCTTGCCCATGCTTTTACTTCTGATGTTATTTCTTCCATTGTTGCGATATGTCGATTTAGGCATTGACCATTTAGGACATGAAGTTCGATCTCTGCCATATTCAGCCAGCTGCCGTGCTTTGGGGTAAAAATAAATTCAAACCGACCGCATAATCGTTTGGCTTCTTCTGGAACAAATGTCTCGTAAAAAGCCGATGCTCCATGCGTTTTGAAGTTGTCCATGACCAGTCTTATCTTTTTTACTTTTGGGTACATTTCATCTGCAATCCTCTTCATAAATTTTGCCCAATCTTTTTTCGTTTTATATTGAGTGATTTCAACCAACCGTTTACCCTTTAACGGTTCATTGGCCATAAAAACATTAACCATCCCATGTCTGATGTATTCATAGTCCACTCTGGCTTCCTGGCCAGGCTTAATCGATGTTGACGCAACTTCTTCAATTAATTGTTTGGGCGATTCGTCCATACACACAACTGGATAATTTTCATCGTATGGCTGCTTGTAAATATCCAGCACATGTTCCATATTGGCTACAAATTCACTACTTTGTTCCGGTGGAATAACCCATCCTTTTACTTTCCAGGGCTTAAGTTCGTTTTTTTTAGTACTTCGCCCACTGTTACATGCGAAATATAATCAACATAGTTTAACTCGACCATCTTGTCTGCTAAAAGGCGTAGTGACCATTTCGAAAACCCTTCCGGAGGATCGCTGCAACAAAGTGTTACCAGTTTTGCTTCAACATCTCCATCCACCTTTTTTGTGTAATTCTGCGACGAAAGTCTTCGTTCTAACACACTGTCAAACCCTTCTTCAATGAACTTCTTTTTGACCCGATCAATGGTACTTTCCCCTACCCGCAATATCTTGCAGATTTCTGAATTTCTAATTTCTGCATTGGCCGAATATTCGCCTTTGTCACAATTCAATAAAATATAAGCCGCTCTATAAGCCTGAGAGGTATGGCTTCCCTTGCTTATTACTTTATTCAATTCTTCTACCTCAAATTGATTGAGTTTTATTGTGTACAGTACCATGTTTTTTTTGATAAAAATACACAAGCAAACCGTCATATCCAAACTAACTTAACACTAGTAACACCTGAAACAATTCATATATTTTTTAATCTATCTTTAAGATCTTTGGGTAATTCAATAACAAAATTATTTCCCAAGATATTCTTAAGCGTTTCAATATCTGATTTAGCCTGTAAAACAGAATAATTATTGTCTATTCTCTTAAAGTCGTGCTTAATAGCATCACAATAAAAATCTAGTAGATTGTAAAACAAGTTCAAATCGTCTTTATTAAAATCCTTATTGTATTTTCTGGAAATTTCGTAAATTTCATCATCAACATCAAAAGCATAATTTCGAATCCCCTTCTTAAATTCTTCAGACCAAGCCAAGGTTTTTTCCAGTAAAGCCCCCAATTCTATAATAAACTGATCCATATCGTCTTGTTTAAAATCTTTTCCAAAAATCACC
Source organism: Maribacter sp. (assembly GCF_049667165.1). Taxonomy (GTDB): domain Bacteria; phylum Bacteroidota; class Bacteroidia; order Flavobacteriales; family Flavobacteriaceae; genus Maribacter_A. The sequence continues at coordinate 622 of NZ_JBATHS010000272.1, read as the reverse complement.
TTGATCTCCAGGTTTTACTTGCCATGGTCTATGTCTGCCAATTCCACCTGGCCCTCGTCTATGGTAGTGTAGACCATTTCTTATATCCAAATCAAGTCTAAAATTCTTTCCGGTCTTAAGTAAAGTAGAACCTCTCATTGAAGTACTAGATAATATCCTCCAACTTCCGACCCCAAATCCAGCACCCGTGTATACTCCTCTTGTTACGGCTATTTCTAAAGCTTTTTCTGTTCCAAATCCAAAGTCGTATCCCACTTCATAGCCCGACATATTTGGAATATTCTGGACATAGTTTATTGAACGGTCTCCCACCTGAGCATGCATCATCAACCCTTCGATGGATGTTGGATTGATAAATGTCGCAAAATCAAGTACGCCTTGCCCCAAATCTTTCCAGCCTTGTGTAGTACCTAAACTCGAGAAGAAATCTACTGTACTTCCAAATCCTGCTCCAAAGCCATCTAAAAAGCCACTGTCAAAACCTCGAATGCTTTCATATGCAATACCCATTCCACTTTGTGAAGCTGCAAAAGCATCCAACTCACTTGAGATTCTCATCTCATTTTTAACAGCCAAATGAGCATCAAGTTGTGAGTTCGAGAACCCCATGTTTTGTTGTCCG
>NZ_JBATHS010000271.1:0-15167 GCF_049667165.1 Maribacter sp. | reverse complement strand
CGGGCCATAAAGGGTTCCAGTTTTTTGGAATAACACGATACGCTGATCCCTTCTTTAGCAGGGTCATCCCCGATACAAACCAAATTATTGGTGCCTTCGCGCAATACTGCGAATTCCCCTTTTTCATTATACCCATAGACCATGGCCCCAGCCTTATCTTCTTCAGGCGCGGGTAAGACCGCTGTTCTTATTTGAATGTCCTCGGGGAGAATTTCAACTTTTTCCTGAGCGACCGTAAATTGAATAATAAAACAAATTCCTATAAGTAATAACCGTTTCATATTGATCTATTTTTCCTAAATATACAGATCACTTCGGAAAAGATCATAACTTCAACAAAAAAAGATAATTGGAAACCATCACCCCAAACTGGCCAAACTCTTTTCCAAAGTCACAATTTTAGCCTCGGCATCCACTTGTTTTTTTCGTTCCATGGCAATGACCTGATCCGGGGCATTGTTCACAAAACGTTCATTGGAGAGTTTCTTTTGAACCGATTTCAAAAAGCCTTTGGTATACTGCAATTCTTCCTTTATCTTTTTAATCTCGGCCTCCACATCAATGGCACCACTGATGGGTATAAAATATTCATTGCTTTTGACCCTAAAAGTCAAGGCCCCCTCTACTGCAGTATCAACATAGGATACTGAAGAAACATTGGTCAATTTTTTTATGACAGCGTCCCATTCCTTTTCCGGTTTTTCCGCATTTAAAACCAAAAGTTCCAAACTTTCCTTCATGGGAATGTTCTTTTCCTTACGAATGGTACGAATGCCCGCAATAACCTCAGTGGCAAACTCGAATTGCCCTATCAGCCCATTATCCACTTCCTCCATCTTGGGCCATTTTGAAACAACCAGTGCTTCTTGGGGTGAACGTTCCGCAATATGCTGCCATACCTCCTCAGTAAGAAAGGGCATAAAAGGATGTAATAATTTTAAATTTAGTTCAAAAATACCAATAACCTCATCGTAGGATTTTTTATCTATGGGCTGTTGATAAGCCGGTTTTATGATCTCCAACAACCAAGAGCTATAATCCTCCCATATCAACTTATAAATGGCCATTAAGGCATCTGATATACGATATTTACCAAAATGATCTTCAATCTCGGCCAAGGTTTGATTGAATTTGGCCTTATACCATGCTATGCCAAGTTTAGAAGCTTCCGGTTGGGGTAGATCTTTTACTTCCCAACCTTTTAACAACCTAAAACCGTTCCAAATCTTATTGGCAAAGTTCTTTCCTTGTTGGCAGAGGTCTTCGTCGAACAACAAATCGTTTCCGGCAGCTGAACTCAATAAAAGTCCAACTCGCACCCCATCGGCCCCATAATTTTCTATCAATTTCAACGCATCAGGTGAATTGCCCAAGGATTTGGACATTTTGCGTCGTTCCTTATCACGGACAATCCCTGTAAAATAGACATTTTCAAAAGGTTTCTCCCCTCTATATTCATATCCGGCGATAATCATACGGGCTACCCAAAAGAAAATAATGTCGGGCGCTGTAACTAGATCACTTGTGGGGTAATAATAGTTGATTTCCTCATTGTCTGGCTCCAATATTCCATTAAAAACGCTCATGGGCCATAACCAAGAGGAAAACCAAGTATCCACAACATCTTCGTCTTGCCGTAGACCACTCAACACCAGGTTTGGGTTGTTTGATTTGATCTTGGCCTTTTCCAATGCCTCTTCTTTCGATTCGGCCACCACAAAATCATCCTGTCCGTCCCCATAATAGTAGGCCGGAATCTGTTGTCCCCACCATAATTGCCTCGAAATATTCCAATCGCGGATATTTTCCATCCAATGGCGGTACGTATTCTCGAATTTTTTAGGAAAGAAATTAATTTCATCAGTTTCCAGAACGGCTGTAATGGCAGGCTTTACCAAGTCCTCCATTTTTAAAAACCATTGATCTGACAAACGTGGCTCAATAACAGCCTTCGTCCTTTCCGAAGTACCCACTTTATTGATATAATTCTCAGTCTTTACCAAAAATCCCTTAGCCTCGAGTTCTTTCTTTATTTCCTTTCGAACCACGAAACGGTCTTTGCCTTCATAATGCAACCCAAAACTATTGAGCGTGGCATCGGCATTGAAAATATCGACGGTCTCCAATTCATGTTTTTCACCTAAGGCCTTGTCGTTGATATCATGGGCAGGGGTCACTTTCAAACATCCGGTACCGAATTCAATATCAACATATTCATCGGTGATAATGGGTATGACCCTATTACAAATTGGAACAATGGCCTTTTTTCCTTTTAAATGGGCATATCGTTCATCATTAGGGTTGATGCAGATTGCCGTATCCCCTAAGATGGTTTCTGGACGCGTAGTGGCTATGGTCACTTTTTCGTCAGATCCTTCTATCGGGTAGGACAGATAATACAAAAGCCCTTGTTTTTCCTCATAAACCACTTCCTCATCGGATAAAGTCGTTTGGGCCTCAGGATCCCAATTCACCATGCGATATCCCCTATAGATCAAGCCCTTATTGAACAGGTCGACAAATACCTTGATTACCGAGGCAGACATAGTATCATCCATGGTGAAGGCAGTTCGATCCCAATCACAGGAGCATCCCAATTTCTTAAGTTGCTCTAGGATTACCCCCCCGTATTCGTGCGTCCATTCCCAGGCGTGTTCCAAAAATTCATCCCGACTAAGGTCTGCCTTGTTTATTCCCTGCTCTTTTAACTTGGCAACGACCTTTGCTTCAGTGGCTATGGACGCATGGTCGGTTCCAGGTACCCAACAGGCATTTTTGCCCTGTAAACGTGCTTTACGTATCAAGACATCCTGTATGGTATTATTGAGCATATGTCCCATATGTAGTATGCCCGTAACGTTTGGAGGCGGTATTACAATACTATAGGGCTCCCGATTATCGGGTGTGGAATGAAAATAGTTATGCTTCATCCAGTAGTCATACCAATGGTTCTCTACCTGTTGAGGCTCATATTTTGAAGGAATATCCATTTTTTGGAACAGTTTTTGATTTTATGGGTATTGGTGACAAAAAAATTGACCGGAAAGATATGTTAATTTATCATTTTTGTCCGTTTTTTGGCCCAATTATAAATACGAAACAAAAATAAGTAACGTTATTACATAACAAAAAGAATTTTGGACGTTGATCTAAAAAGATTACTTTTGATATTCACCCAAAACTAAATATGATGAAAAAAATACTACTTGTATTATTTGTAGGACTATTAGGATTTAACCTAACCGCCCAAGAAACAGCGGCGAAAATCGAATTTAAGACCGAAACCGTTGACTATGGTGAAATAGCCAAAGGCAGTGATGGCGTGCGTGTGTTTGAATTTACGAACACCGGGAATGCCCCTTTAATAATAAGCAAAGTAAGTTCGAGCTGTGGATGTACAATTCCAAAGAAACCGGACGGCCCTATTTTACCAGGAAAAACTGGTGAGATAGAAGTGAAGTATGATACGAATCGTGTTGGCCCTATCCGAAAAGCGGTTACCGTTATCTCAAATGCGGACACCCCAACAAAGGTCCTTAAGATCAAAGGTGAGGTAAAAGCTACCGGAACCAAATAGAAAAAATAATGTGGATATCAAAAACCCTGATTGTGGAAGTTTTCGCAATCAGGGTTTTTTGTGTTTGAACAAGTCCTCAAGTACAAATGAAAATAAGAGATCACTATTATATCTTTCGATAAGAACCTTTATTCTTTTTCCTTTCTTTTCATCGAGCATTTGCATGATCTCCTGGATCTTGTACTTATGAATGCTTTTCCCGTTTACGGCCAGTATAATGTCACCCTGCTTGAGTCCCGCTGTTTCGGCCGGGCTTCCCGCACGAATCCCGGAAACCACGATTTCGGGAACCAGACTTAGCCTCGTATGGTTCTCAAAGAGAATCTGGACATTGCCGAAAGACCCGCCCTTGCTTTTAACCACGCCACGTCCATCGGAAATGCGCTGCGACACCAATCGCACCCCGTCATGCTGCAAGGTGATTCCACTAAGGTTATAATGGAATGGTGACTTGTACATATGATTCTTTCGCAATGTAACTTTCTGATTGGGATAGTCGAAAACAATATTGAATCGTTTTAATACCTCACCCCCAATACTGCCATTTCGGTTTCCCATATTCTTTATGGACGCGAAAGAACGGGAATTGGGAAATGCCGCCTTGGCATCCCTAAGGGCAAAACTACCCAACTGAATGCTATTCACTTTGGTGCGTTTTCCGAAAATATCGCCATTTAAGCCTTTGCCGAGAAAATCATCATAGTTTTCGGTGGGAATGCCAATGTCATCGTCCTCAAATAGCCAAATGGCATCGCTACTCCCAGTATCCAACAATAAGTGGACGGGTATATTCTCCGAATCCGCAATAAAAACGTTGGCGTCAACATAGGCCTTTCTTCTATGGATGGTCAAAGGCAATGTTTCTGCCTTTTTATTCTTTTTATACTGGTAGTGCTCAGGATCATAAAACTTGATCGTTTTGTTACTATAGTTGATGTCTACCACAAAATCCCGGAATAGATCGTACCCAATGATCCCATGGACGGGTATCCCTAGACTGGTCGAAAAATTAAGGCTTTTATCAATGATCACATAGAGCAATTGCTCCCGGTTTATGATGTTTTTCAGTTTAAAGGTGTTCCCCCGGGAACTTAAAGCCTTTAAGGGTTTCCCTTCGCCCAACCCTTTGATCTTGATTTCAGACACATTTTTGATCTCTATGGAATCTTGATCGGTAATATTAAAGAGAATAGGCTTGTTCACCCCTGAGTCCAACAAAAAGGAAAGTTGGGTCCCATTGACTTCGATAGGGATGATAATCAGATTATTGACGAGCTCGAATTTTATTTTCTGGTATTTCTGGTCTTTGGGCAATTCAAACGCTTGTCCTATCCCCATAATGGGGAAACACAATAGTATAATCCATAAAAATAACCTTGTATTTTTCAAAACTCCCTCAACAAATTGATTGCTCTTCTTCAATTTACACAAAATATCCTTTAAAGCGCTAAATATTAACATTTTAAAAACAGAATAAATAAACCCAAGTAGTGTTGTATTCTAACTAATGATTTCCCATTTTTGTTTAAAATTCAGCGCTTATGCCATCCATATCAAAAAAAGGGTCAGCAATGCCCGAATCACCCATACGTAAATTGGTTCCTTTTGCCGAACAGGCCAAAAAGGAGGGGGTGACCGTGATTCACCTGAACATTGGACAGCCTGATATCAAAACCCCTAAAATCGCATTGGATGCGGTAAAAAACAACACGCTTTCCGTATTGGAGTATAGCAGAACCGAAGGTTCGGAGGTTTACCGTGAAAAATTGGCCCACTATTACGCCAAAAACCAAATCCATATTACGGCCCAGGACATTTTGGTGACCACGGGAGGTTCCGAAGCCCTTTCCTTTGTCATGGGAAGTATCGCCGATACTACCGATGAAATTATAATACCAGAGCCATTTTATGCGAATTATAATGGTTTTGCGACCGCCATGGGAATAAATGTTGTACCCGTGGTTTCCCATATCGATGATAATTTTGCCCTACCTCCTATAGCCGAATTCGAGAAACTGATCACAGCCAGGACCAAAGCAATACTCATATGCAATCCCGGAAACCCTACGGGCTATTTATACAGTCGGGACGAAATACAGAAGTTGGCGGCAATCGCCAAAAAACACAACCTTTTCCTGATCGCTGACGAAGTTTACCGCGAATTTACCTATGATGGCAAGGAACATTATTCCATATTGCAAGAACCAGGATTGGATCAACATGCGATAATGGTAGATTCCGTTTCCAAAAGATACAGTATGTGTGGCGCACGAATTGGCTGCTTGGTATCAAGGAACAAGGAAGTCATTAAAACAGCCCTGAAATTCGCCCAGGCCCGATTATCGCCACCAACCTATGCCCAGATTGCCAGTGAAGCGGCTTTGGAAACACCCCAAAGTTATTTTGATGCTGTAAAAGAGGAGTATGTTTCTCGAAGGAACCTCTTGATCAAGGAACTGGAAAAAATCGACGGGGTTAAGGTCGGCCATCCCCAAGGAGCCTTTTATTGCATTGCCGAACTACCAATAGATGACGCCGATGATTTCGCGAAGTGGTTGTTGGAAGAATTCAGGGTAGATGGCGAAACCGTTATGGTGGCGCCCGCCGCAGGTTTCTATGCTTCTAAAGGTTTGGGGAAAAACCAAATACGGATTGCCTATGTACTGGATAAGGATCGTCTTACAAGAGCAGTTCAAATTCTCAAGGAAGCCTTACTTAACTACAAGGGAAAATGAAAGTCCAAGAAAATATTTCATTAAAGCCTTACAATACCTTTGGAATTGATGCAATGGCTCGCTTTTTCTGCGAGATCAATTCGATTGAAGATTTAAAAAAAGCCTTACAACTTAAGGGATACCCGAATATTTTCATTTTGAGTGGGGGCAGTAATATGTTGATTACGAAAGATCTCGACGCCTTGGTATTATTTATTAATATAAAAGGCAAGGAAATAGTCGAGGAAGCTAATGACCATGTTTATCTTAAGGTAATGGCAGGCGAGGTATGGCACGACATGGTACTTTGGTGCCTAGCACATGATTTCGGAGGATTGGAGAATTTATCGCTTATCCCGGGACATACGGGTACGGCTCCCATTCAAAATATCGGGGCCTATGGTGTTGAGCTGAAGGACGTATTCATACGCTGTGAAGCCATGCATATCGAGGACCAGACGATTAAGGTCTTCACTCAGGATGATTGTCACTTTGGGTATAGGGATTCCTATTTCAAAAACGATGGAAAAGATACCTATGTCATAACCTCCGTAGTGTTCAGACTCACCAAAAAGAACCATCGACTAAATACTTCGTACGGTGCCATCACGACCCAATTACAGGATTGGGGTATCGAAAAACCCACCATTCAGGATATTTCAAACGCCGTGGTGGCCATTCGACAAAGTAAACTCCCCGACCCAAAGGTATTGGGCAATAGCGGAAGTTTCTTTAAAAATCCCATATTGACCAAAAGTGAATTCGAACATTTCATCGCCGCACATCCAGAGGCCAAATTCTATAAAGTATCCGAAGAAGCGTACAAGGTCGCTGCGGGATGGCTGATCGACCAATGCGGATTCAAAGGAAAACGCCAGGGGGATGCCGGGGTACATAAAAACCAAGCTTTGGTATTGGTCAACCATGGCCATGCAACAGGGGCAGAAATCATTGGGTTGGCCGAAAAGATCATGACTACCGTTTTTGAAACGTATGGCATCCGAATAACTCCTGAGGTCAATATCATAAAATAACCCCTGCTAAAGAATAACAGGGGTTATACCAAACCAAACTAACCAAAAATAAAATGTACAATTACCAGTCGTACATTTATAATTAAACATTTGAGATAACGCTAGCTATAACAATCAATTTTATAAATTAGCGTTTAAAGGATATACGGTTAAAACGAACGGATTGGATGCCGAGTGCATACATTTCTTCGGTCTCGAACCATCTTATGAGCACACTTCTTGAAAAACATATTGTGGAATTACTGCAAGAACGGAATGATAAGGCCATTTCGCTCTTGTATGAACATTATGGCGATACGCTGTACGGTGTGGCAAAAAAAGTGGTTCGTGATGAGGAACTGGCCCAGGATGTTTTACAGGAAAGTTTTGTGAAAATCTGGAAAAAATCAGATTCATACGATGCCTCAAAGGCAAAATTATTCACATGGTTATTTCGAATTACCAGAAATACGGCCATCGATAAATTAAGAAGTGTCAACACGAAAACGGATAAAGAAATCCAAATGGACGTTTCCGACGTATATAATTTAGGCGTTGATAGTATTCGACCTGAATTTATGGATGTCCGTGAAAACCTGGATAAGATAGAAGACAAGTATCAAATTGTGCTTGAAGCCCTGTTTTTTCATGGAATGACCCAACAAGAAGCCAGTGATGAACTGGATATCCCATTGGGAACCATAAAATCAAGGTTGAAGATAGGTCTAAGGGAATTAAAGAAAATCTATGGATCATCAATGGTATTTGCGCTCTTACTAAATCTGATATAATGAAAGATAAAATAAAAATATTTTTAGATTCGGATTTACTTGAAAAGTATTTATTGGGAACTACCGATGACCAAGAAACTTTACAGGTAGAAAGATATTTGGCCCTTTACCCTGAGGTAAGGGAAACCTACAACGAGCTTCAGGATAACTTGGAGACTTTTGTGAAATTGCACGCCATTAAGACCCCAGAAGGGTTAAAAAACAAGATTCTTGCGCGAATTAAATCCGAGAATGCCAGTAGAAGAAAATTCTTCAGGTATGCCATGGCTGCTAGTTTTGCTGCAGTGATGTTTGCCGGCGCCTCTTATTTCCTTTGGAATCAGAACCAGAGTCTACAAGAGGAGAATGTCATCGTAAACAATAAGATTGAATTGTTGAAAGAAGACATGAGACTTGAACTTGAGGATGTTCGTAACCAATTCATTGTATTGAACAATCCACAAACAAAAAGGTACAATGTCAAGGGAAACAAAAATGCGAAAGAATTGAAGGCAGTTGCCTATATCAATCCTGTAAAAAAGTTATCCTATATCAATGTGAAGAATCTTCCCCATCTACCTGAAGACCAAAGTTTTCAAATGTGGGCCGAAGTGAATGGCGAAATGATCAACCTGGGTATCATTGACGAATTCGTAGGAAAAGAAAAACTCTTGGCCTTGCCCTATGCGGAAAAGGCGGTGAGTTACATTACCATTGAACGAAAAGGTGGCAACCCCACCCCTACCGTAGACAATGTTGTGGCCAAAATTGATTATTAGCATATAAAATACCATATATTTCCAAAGCCTTGACCATACAGTCAGGGCTTTATTTTTATATCTTTGCATAAAATCTAATAATGAAGCTGATTCTTTTGACAATTGTTCTTTTAGCACTTGCCTTCGCAGGCATTGCCATTAAAATATGGTCCAAGAAAAATGGCCGATTCTCAGGAACCTGTGCTAGCCAAAGTCCTTTTTTGAATACGAGCGGGGAAGCCTGTGGTATGTGCGGAAAATTACCTGGTGAGCGGGATTGCGAAAAAGAAACCGCCCCGGAATTGCATTAAAACACGTTATTGGGTGTAAATCCTTATTCTATTTTGGGTAAATCCGAAGATACCTTACATGCTACGATCATAAAGGCGAAATTGGGCAACCAAATGGCCTTCAGTACGCTACTGGATACCTTCTGGAATGACGTTTACGGTTTTCAACTCAAACGTACCGAGAATGAAAATGATGCCGAGGATATCACCATTCAGACCTTTTCAAAGGCCTTTGACAAAATCAAGACCTATGACCCCACTTACGAATTCAAGACATGGTTGATCACCATTTCAAAGAATATTCATGTGGATCTAATTCGCCAAAGAAGGAGAAATTTCATGGATTCCCGGGGAAACAATGAAGCCATTTCCAAAGTCTTGGATGATGCCCCTTCCGCCGAGGACAATTTGATCACCGAACAGAACTTGGCAACACTATTACAGAATATCAAAAAGTTGAAACCACATTACCAAGAAGTGATCAACCTCCGTTATTTTCATGAATTGAGTTATGCCAGTATCGCCACCGAACTGAATGAACCCATAAACAACATCAAGGTAAAGTTGTTGCGGGCTAAAAAATTATTGGCCGAGATTATCAGAAAAAAGGACTGACGGCCAGTCCATCCCCCGCTTGAACATCCCTATATTGCTGGTATTCAATACCCTTCCAATTGATCGACAAAACATTATTTTGTTCGTATATTTGTCGAAAATGCAATTATGGGCGTGAACAGTGTAGCTCCTCCAAAAGGAAAACCAAAATGGTTGCGGGTAAAATTACCGACAGGCAAGAAATATACCCAATTACGGAATCTGGTAGACAAATATGATCTGCATACCATTTGTACTTCGGGCAGTTGTCCCAATATGGGGGAATGTTGGGGCGAGGGCACCGCAACGTTCATGATACTTGGAAACATTTGTACCCGTTCATGTGGTTTTTGTGGCGTTAAAACAGGCCGTCCTTCTTCCGTTGACTGGGCGGAACCTGAAAAAGTAGCTAGGTCAATTAAATTAATGGAGATAAAACATGCCGTCATTACCTCGGTAGATCGGGATGACTTAACGGATATGGGATCCATTATCTGGGCAGAAACCGTCAAGGCCATCCGAAGAATGAGTCCTTCGACCACGCTCGAAACCCTGATTCCCGATTTTCAAGGCATTGAAAGACACTTAGATCGTATCATTGCCGTTGCACCCGAAGTGGTTTCCCATAACATGGAAACCGTTAAACGACTGACAAGGGAGGTACGTATTCAGGCTAAGTATGAGCGCAGCCTTGAGGTTTTGAAATATTTACATACCCAAGGGGTCAATCGAACCAAGTCTGGAATAATGCTTGGGCTAGGAGAGCTCGAGGAAGAGGTGTTCGAAACCATGGAAGATCTGAGAACTGCCAAAGTGGACGTACTTACCATCGGCCAATACCTACAACCCTCAAAAAAACATCTACCCGTTAAGGAATTCATTCTTCCCGAACAATTCAAGAAGTATGAGGAAGTCGGGCTGAAAATGGGCTTTCGACATGTTGAAAGCGGCGCATTGGTGCGTTCCTCCTATAAAGCACATAAACATATAAATTGATCGACCAGTCTTTTAGACTATATCCGGCCCAGGAATGGTCCCAAGGGAAAATCAATGCCGCCGCCATGTGCACCCTGTAGTAGGGACCACACCCTAATGGGGTTGTTGTACGCGTTCGTTCCCCAACCCGGTACCACCATCAAGGATAGGGCTAAAACAGAATGGCTGGTTCATAACCTCAGGGCATTGTTCGTAGGGTCCAGGTCCGATATAATTCATTGACCACCATTGCTTTTAATGCTAAAAAGGAAGCCTCCAATCAAGAAATTAATGATATTTTTGAAAAAACATACGTATATCCATAAAAAACCGACTAGTATCCATTGCGATAAACAATAGTTAGTATTCTTGTACGTTTGATTCTTTGATGTCAATCGTACGTGCAAAAAAGGATGAAAGTCAAAGAATGGTATGATTATGAATCCGCAATCTATTGCTTGAGACAAAAAAAAATCATTTGAATCTAAGAATACGAAATACACGCCTTAAGAATCTCGCCTTGATTTTGGTTTTTGGCTGCATGAGCCTCGGTATGATGGCTCAGGAAAATTTGGTTCAAAACGACATTCAAACCTATTTCAATGAGGCCCGGACCTACCGGAATAAAAACCAAATAGACCTCGCACTGGAGACCTTGGAAAAAACGGCGACCATGGCCGAACAGAACAAGGACGTCAAAACACTCATTGACAGCTACCACATGTTTGCCCTGGTTTACCTGAAATTGGATAAAACAAACACCGCCAAATATTACTGGGATAGGGCCAAAGTTTTATTGGAGGAGGTTGAATACCCCTATGGTGATGCCATCTATAAATATATTGAAGCGGTGCTCCTGTTTAGGGAAAACCAAAATTTCCAAGCGATTTTCATGCTCAATGAAGCACGACAATTGAACAATGACCGTAATTTCTTCAATAATATTCTCTTGACCGAGGGAGAGATTTATTTAAATCTCGAAAAATATGAAAGTGCCGCCAAGAATTTCAATTCCTTGGTCGTAAATACCGATGTATATGAAAAGGATTATCTGGCCACAAGGGCCTACCTTGGTCTTGCACTTACGAATCTTAAGACAGAGAATTATACAGATGCCACGAAAAATGCCAAAAATGCGTTACAATTGGCCGAGGACAATGGTTTTGCCGTCGAAGTTTTAAAAAGTAACGAGTTATTGGCCCAGTCCAATGAATTATCAGGCAACTTTGAAAGTGCCCTAACCGCCACTAGAAATTTGTTCGCCACCAAGGACTCACTTTTTAGTCTGGAGAAAATCAGTCTCGATACGAAAACGGCAGATGCCATACATAATGAGAATATGGCCTCGGAAATAAAGCGTCAGGATAAACGCATTGAAGAATTGAGCAAATCTGCCAACCGATCCGAAATCACGGCTATCCTAACCTCAGCTTTTCTGATTATCATTTCGCTATTGGCGGTTTCATTGTATAGGAACAACCAGATAAAATTAAAGACCAACGATCTTTTACATACCAAAAACAGTGAACTACAGGCGGCCAGGGATGCCGCGGTAAATGCCATGGAGGCAAAGACCAATTTTTTATCGACGGTGAGCCACGAATTAAGAACCCCACTGTATGCCGTTACAGGGCTTACCCATTTGTTATTGGAAGAAAACCCCAACGAGGACCAAAAAGATCATTTAAAGGCTTTGAAATTCTCTGGGGATTACCTCTTGAATTTCATAAACGACATTCTTCATATAAACAAGATAGATGCCGATAAACTAGAACCTTTGATCATGGAGTTCAATCTGAAAAAGGTTTTAAAGGAAGTCATCGACTCCCTTCAACAAAGTGCGAAGGAAAACCATACCAAACTTATCTTGGATTATGATGACAGTATCCCTTCCCACTTGATGAGTGATCCCTTGAAACTTTCACAGATTTTCATGAACCTCATCGGAAATGCCTTGAAATTCACGAAAAATGGCGAAGTAACGATAAAGGCACAGATGGTGCATAAAGAGGAAGAGGATGTTACGCTATATTTTGAGGTGCGGGACAACGGTATTGGTATTTCCAAAGACCAACAGGAAAAAATATTCGAAGGGTTTGAGCAGGGCTCCATACAAATCAACAGGGAATACGGGGGTACAGGCCTAGGGCTTACCATCGTAAAAAGTCTATTGGGTTTATTCGATAGTAATATAAAATTGGAAAGTGATATTGGCCAAGGCAGCTGTTTCTATTTTGAACTGAAATTAAAAAGCAAGGATGATATCATCGACGACATCCCCTTCGAGATTACGCATATCGACTATGAATTCAAGGGACTGCATATAATGATTGTTGAGGACAATAAGATCAATCAGGTCATCACCAAGAAAATGCTGTCAAAGAAAGAAATCACAAGCGATATTGCCAGCAATGGTACAGAAGCCATTGATCTTGCCAAGAACAATAGTTATGATGCCATATTGATGGATATCCATATGCCCGGAATCAGTGGGGAGGAAGCGACCATTGAAATCAGAAAATTCGATACCAAAACGCCCATCATCGCCTTAACTGCAATCTCTTTGGATGATAGTCTTGAAAGTTTCTACGCTGCAGGTTGTAATGATGTGGTCACTAAGCCATTCAAACCCGAGGTCTTCTACCAAAAGATCGGGGAAAACATTTTCGGGCACCAAGAGAACAGCACCCCTATGGCATAGCCTCCATGACGGCTTCGATCAACCTCGATGCCCCCTTATTTAGAAAATGGTGTTTCACCTGTATGTAGTACAAATTACCGACCTTGCCCTCTAATCGGGTAAAATCCTTTTCCGTGGTCAGGACAATGGTTTTTTTATTGAAAAGTTCGATTTCCGAAGTACTGAAAAAATGATGATCACGGTATGCCAGATGTTCAACATCGAGCCCCTTGTTGACCAGATACTGCACCAAAGGCCTTGGGTTGGCAATCCCGGTCACCAAGGTTACTTTTTGCCCTATAAGATCCTTTAACGAGATGTTTGAGGTTTTGTTTCTCAATGCATCCTCATAGTGCAATGTACTGAACAATACGTTTTGATGTTCTTTAGGGCGCAGCTGTTGACTGATTTCCAATTGCCTTTCTTCCCTTAGGGTAGCTGGGCATTTGGTGACAACGATCACATCGGCCCGATGGGACTCAGTTCGGGTATCCCTTAAATTGCCTGTGGGCAGATACCAATCTTCACTGTACAGATTATCAAAGGCCGTGAGCAGTATAGAAAAAAGGGGGGTTACCTTTCGGTGTTGAAAGGCATCGTCCAACAGAATAACATCCGGCTGTATGGCTTGTTCCAAATTGGTGATGCCACGACGCCTATCCCCATCGACGGCAACCGTAATATCAGGGAATTTCGCAGCTATTTGAAAGGGCTCATCCCCAATATCCTCAACCGTACTGCTCCTTGCCGCCAGCTTATAACCCCTCGATTTGCGTCCATACCCCCGGCTTAAAACAGCCACCTTGTACGTACCGTTGAGATGCTCGACCAGATATTCGATCATGGGCGTTTTTCCCGTACCACCCACACTTAGGTTACCCACGCATATGGTGGGGGTTTTAAAAGAAGTACCTTTAAAAAACCCAACATCATAAAGTATATTTCGAACATATACTACAATGGCATAAACCAAGGATATGGGATAGGCTATTTTTCTTAGCAGTTGCATTAGAACGAAAATATAATATTTTATCTTTGATGACCTTATAAAACCAAAAAATGATCGTAAAAGAAGTTGCCGGGCTTTTGGAAGAATTGGCCCCCTTGACCCATGCCGAGGATTTTGATAATGTCGGACTCTTGGTCGGTGATCCCAATCAAGAAGTAACGGGTGTTTTGGTAACCTTGGACACCTTGGAGAATGTGGTCGATGAGGCCATTGAAAATACGTGCAATCTTATCGTCAGTTTTCATCCGATCATCTTCAAGGGCCTCAAAAAGCTTACCGGCGACACCTATGTAGAGCGTGTGGTCATAAAGGCCATTCAGCATCATATAGCCATCTATAGCATGCATACGGCCTTAGACAATGCCCAAGATGGGGTAAATGCAAAGATCTGCGAGGTATTGGATATTATGGAACCCAAGATACTGTTGCCCCAAAAAAAAACGATTAAGAAATTAACGACATATATACCTTCGAATGATGCCGATACCCTTAAGAACGCCTTATTTGAAGCGGGCGCAGGTACCATCGGCAACTATAGTCACTGCAGCTTTACGACCAAGGGACTTGGTTCTTATCAGGCCGGACAAAAGGCCAACCCTACAAAGGGTACAATCGGCGAGGTACATTACGAGGAAGAAATTCAAGTGAACATCACGTTTTCAGCATCGGTTGAACACAATGTAATGCAGGCCCTATTCAAGAACCATCCCTATGAAGAAGTGGCCTATGAAATCATAACCCTTGAAAATACGAATCAAAACATCGGAATGGGGATGATCGGTTCGCT
>NZ_JBATHS010000270.1:0-5707 GCF_049667165.1 Maribacter sp. | reverse complement strand
GTAATATCCTTTACAAAAACAAATTTATCGCCATTCCAGGTATATAAGAACGGACAGGAACCTTTCAGGGATTGCGATTCGATCAGGGATTGGTCGCCTTCTGGCAATAAAATATTCTGGGGCACCCCATTGGTCCATGTAATTCGAATAATATCTGCTTTTGTTCTATCGCCCAGCCCAAAATGAACATTGGGATCGCCGACTACTTTTGTTTGATAAAGATCGCCTGCCCGCATTTCTACCTTGGCCCCTATGCCAAAATAGTTGTTCTTTGCGCTCCCTGTTCGTAGTCCAACCAATTTTATGTTCACATAGTGGTTTAGATTACCCCCATCATTACGCAACAAAAACACACCTCCTTGTACCCCCGCAATCAATAGATCCAAATCGCCATCACCATCATAGTCGATCAATACGATTTTTTCACCCGCTTTTCGGTCTTCCGGTAAAAGTTGGGATACGTTCGTAAATCTGCCGTCCCTTTCATTGTGATAAAGCAGAATGCCCCTACCGTTGGCCCTTTTGGACTTACCGACTACGAGAATGTCCAAAAAACCATCGTTGTCAAAATCAAAAAACGCCGTATCGTAAATGGTAATGTTGTTTAAATCCTTGAACATTTCCTGATTTTTTTCTGCCCATTCAAAACGACCAGCCCCCTGATTGACCAACAAACCATTGTTTTCCCTATTATCCGAACCTTGGAGAAAAAGATCTAAAAATCCATCGTTGTTCCAATCGGCAACGGCAACCAATTTACTTCCCTTTTCGTTGTGCGGTAGGTTGTCCTGAGAAATGTCTTTGAACAAACCCTGTCTCTGATTGCTGAAAAGGCTATTGGTCGCATTTTCATTGGTGACCAACAGGTCTATGTCCCCATCATCATCAAAATCACCAAAAGCGGCATCGTTACTCTTGATTCCAAGAGCGGCCAATCCCATTTTTTCAGCTTGTTCAATAAAGGTGCCATCGCCGTTATTGCGATAGACATAATTCGAATCGGGCCCTGTTTCGAAAATGTCGAGGTCCCCGTCATGGTCCAAATCAACAAACAGCGCCTTTGAACTCTCGCGTTGTGAATCCAATAATGCTTCTTTTGTAACATCATTGAATTTTCCTTCCCCTGCATTTTTATAAAGAATATTACCCCCTTCTTTTACTATGTAAAGGTCAAGAAAACCATCATTGTCGTAGTCGGCAAAAACAGCTGATGATTCTTTACCGGTATGGGTAATACCTACATCCATGGATATGTCCCAAAACAGGCTTAAATCGTTGTTGAAAAGAAAATGTTCATAGGTTTCCTTTTCATAGTTGTAACTGCCTACATAGATATCCAAATCACCATCGCTATCGTAGTCAGCCGAAGTAACATGCGTTATGTACTGTTTTTCAAGGTTGCTTTGCGCTGGGAATGCAGGCACGGCGTCTAAACCGACCGCACTTGTGGCATCGGTAAATATAATGACCTCCAAGATCGAGGTGTCTTCATCTTTTAGAGAGGAATGTTGTAAATCATAGGTGATCAAGGGGAGTCCGACCAACGCACCCTGGGAGCCTTTTAATTCCTTTATGCCTCCTTGATAGGGAAAGGTCACTTTTAAGTAATTATGGAAAATCATAAATGAGGTCAGCGCTATTTCCGTATCGGGAATTCTTAGATTGTCAAGCGTACTATCATAGTATTCAATGGCTTCTTTTGGAAACTCAGGAAACTGTTTTTTTATAATTTCCAATTGCTCAATGGCCTTATCGGTCTCTGCATTACGAATATAGATAGCGGTCAATTCCAATATTGGAACAATATTGTTGGGTGCTTTCTGTACCAAGGTGACCAAACACTTCTTTCTTTTGCTTTGGGAAGCATCATCTTCGTTCGAAGCATATAATTCAGAGAGCATGTATAATGATTTTTCATGCCCTGGGTCGAACTCAAGCGAACGGTTCAAAATAGCAATCGCTTTATCGCGCTGTTCGCTCATTTGATAAACGGTAGCCAATATTAAATTGATATCCGCATCCTTTGCATCAATCTCCATGGCCTTTAAAAGCTGTTCCTCGGCTTCTGCATATTTACCCATACGCAAATAAACCAACCCCAGATTCGCATAACCCATTTTCTTATCGGGGGCAAGGGTGATATATTTGAGAAAGGATTCCTCAGCCTCTTCGAGCTTAAATAGCTCCAAATAGGCAAGACCCATGGTTTGGGTAGATATCATTTCTATTTCCTTTTCCTTTTTTTCCTCTGCGGTCTCCCTACATCCGAAGAATGTCATAAAGACCAGAAAAAATGCAAGAAAAAAATAGGTGCTTTTCATTGAACAAAAGTTTAAGGAGGAGGTATTTGCCGACATTGATTATTTTTTGAAAATGGGGTCGTCGTTGGTTATTTCAATCAAATGCATAGGGCCCACACGATTTCCGTTTTTATCAAATTGGATGTTTCCCGTAATCCCCTTCTCATTGGTTTTGGCCATTGTTTCGTTAAATGTTTCCCGATTGAACCCGGAAGATTTAATTGCATTGATCAGTACATTTGTTCCATCAAAGGCATAAGCCGCTATGGCATTCGAAATACCATCGGAATCGGCTCGCCTATTTTGGGAATCTAAGGTATTCGATTTCATCCAGTTTCCCGAATTCAAGACTGTTAAATTTAACGGAGGTTCAGATTCCAGCGGTCTAAGACCACTTGACCCCAACATTGGAATCGTTCCGAAAACAGGTATCTGCAACCCTTTTTTTCGAAGAAGGTCAAAGAGCTCCAAAGTACTCTTACCATCCCCAAGGAGCACTATGGCATCAATGGCGTCATTCCTCATTTTTTTAATATAGGCTTCGGTATGGTCCGAAGAGTAGGTGAGGGAAACGGTTTCGGAATCCTGAAAACCACCCTGCTGAATTTGTGCTTTCAGATATTTTAAGGCTTTTTCAGCATCATAATTGCCTTGTGCAATGATCCCTATTTTTTTGATTTTCCCATTTTTGGCTATCCCCTTGACCAAAGTTTCCCCTTGTTGTATGTCATTGGGGACACAGTTATAGAACCAAGGTATAAACGCTTGGGAAAGGGTAGGGTCACTCGCCCAAGCGGATAAAAAAACCACTTTGGTCTTGGCGATGACCTGTTCGACCAAATGGGCATTCCGGCCATCATGGGACCCTAAAATGGCCCATACTTCTTCTTCAAAGACCAGATTCACGGCTTCTTTGGAACCTGTACCCCAAGCACCTTCCATAGACCGGGTAATGAGCTGGAAATGTGTGCCGTTCACCCCCGCTTTTTCATTCGCAATACGAATGGCCGATTCAGCTGCTCTCTGGGCATGTTCACTGGTGAGGTCGTTTACCAGCAATCCTATTTTTATGGTTTTTCCTTTTTCAGAATTCGCTTTTTGGGCCATACCTACTTGAAAAAGCAAGACCAAGAAAACAATATTGAAGAAAAACGGCTTGATCATTAAGTTCGTATTACCGATAACTTCCTTTACCTGATTTTGTGTATGTCTTTTCGGCCGTTGTACTACTAGGTGTATAGTGGAACTCCCCATTTTTTACTTTGGCCATCCAGATTTTACCGATATCGTTCCAGCTTCCGTCCAGTATTATTTTTCCTGTAACGCCTTCGTATCCCTGGAAGGTTTTAAGATCGGTGAGGACATCCCGAATGAGTACCCGGTTTAACCCCACTTTTCCAATGGCAGCAATGATCAGGTTCATCCCGTCATAGGCATGGGCTGCAAAAACGTCGGGCTTTATTCCAAACCGTTTAAAATAATCGGATTGGAATTTCTTCAATTTGGGATCATCGGCTTCTGGATTGTATTGGCATGTACTTACAATTGATTCGGCATCTTCCCCGGCTATCTCCATAAATTCTGATGAAACGACCCTGTCAGAGGCATAAATGGGCTGTTTCATTCCCAAAGCCTTGATTTGTTTGACAATCAATGCCGATTCCTTTGCATTCCCCCAAATAAGAATCCCATCAGGATTTGATTCTTTGATATTTTCCAATTGCATGGAGAAATCGGTTTCCCCGACTTCAAATCGTTCTTCGATCATCATCGGATGCCCCAGACGCACGGCAACACCCGAATACTCCATGATACCTACACGCCCATAGCGGTTGTTGGCCCGTATAACGGCAACGCGTTCATGTTGCATGGTATTGAAAATATAGGATGCCAAGGCATATCCACTCTGACGATCATCACTAATGACACGTATGGCCCAAGGGATGTTCGTCTCGGTAAAAGTGGGATCGGGATCACCGGTATTCACCATCATGATCTCCATTTTCAAGGTGGCCCTTAATGCCACATGGGAAACAATATCATCGATAGAACCCAACCATGCCCACACTTTTTCATCGTCCATCTGTACCACTTCATTCGCGGCGGCTCCCCAAAGACCCACATCATTATGGATCATTAACTCAAAAGGAGTGCCCTGGTAACCTCCATTGGCATTCGCTTGTTCAAGGGCCAATAAGGATCCGTTCAACATCTGCTTGCCCAGAGGCACCAAGGGAGAACCTTCCAAAGGCCCAAGGAACCCAATGCGAATTTCGGTAAGATCTGTGGGTGGCGTCTTTTCACGACCAGCGCCATAAAACTCAATAGGTTCGATAAAATGATATTTATAGGCTTTTTGAAACTTATGGTACGGAAAGATACTATCCGGTGTATTGCCATACATCAAATCATCCTGGGCATTGACCTTGCTCGGCTGAAACAATAAAACCAAAAAGATAATCCCGATTACCCAATAGTTGTGTTTCGTCATAATATCAGTTTTTAGTTTGCCTTACAAATGGCGTATACCTCTATTTCTACGAGTAAGGTTTCCCAGCATAACCTGGCTTGAATTCCAGTGGCTGCAGGTAGGGGATCGAGGCCCAACCAAGAATAGAAGGTGGTTCTTATCTTATTGAATTCCCCATAATCCCTTTCAATGTCCCTGAGGTAGTTGGTTGTGCGTACCACGTCGTGCCACGTCATTCCCTCGGCTTCAAGTAAATTCGTGATATTCACATAGGTCCGCCACAATTGTGCCTTGAAATCCCCTATATGTTCGGGTTTACCTTCTTCGTTTACACTTGCGGTTCCTGAAATCAACATTACCTTGTAGCCTCCAAAATCCAAACGTAGCGCCCGTGAAAAGGAAGATGGTTTTTGGTAGTCATAGGCTTCATTGATCGTATGGGGCGCATGTACCACATGTTTTTCAATGGGCGGTCTTTCCAAATGTATTGGGGGATAGACTGTTTCACTAATTTGATGATTTTCAGTTAAAATCCCAAGTTTTTTCATTTCTTCAACCTCACCTTCCGTTAGTTTTGAAAGGTCGATCCGTATGTTCCTATTCGCTGTGCATTCCGTTGTACTATTCATAATCTATGTGAATTATTGTTAGTTTTATTTTTAGTATTACTGTAAAGGTTGTTTCAACAATTCCCCCCGGCTAACGCCTTTTGAGGTAGCCACCCATATTTCTTCGCCATCAACATCGACCCCTATGGTATAATTATGTGAAATCGAGGGAGACATGTTCACTTGCGTTGTTTTGGCATCATTAAGTAGAACGGCCTTGCCGTTGCCATTGGTGGCGTTTTTTGTGTATGTGATCCAATTATTTCCATCCGTAGTGCTCAGTCCCTTGTCGGTACAGATAAATACCACATCGCCCGAAGCCTTGATGA
>NZ_JBATHS010000269.1:0-2678 GCF_049667165.1 Maribacter sp. | reverse complement strand
GTCTAGAGGACAAAAAATATATGCGCAGAATGAAAAAAACAATGATAGATCAATGATTACTCCAAAAACTCCAAACAAACAGGACTCGGCAATTCGTATTCATGTTGAAATTGTAATGTGCCATTGGTTGTATCCCGTTTAAACACAACGATATTGTTGCTGCGCTGGTTGGCCACCAGTAGAAAATTATCACTGGGGTCCAGGGCAAAATTACGGGGCCAATCCCCCTTTACAGGTTCCCTCCCCACCAAACTCAGTTTACCCGTGTTTTGATCCACTCTGAAAATCACGATGGTATTCTCCCCTCGATTGGAGCCATAAAGAAATTGTCCGTCGCCCGAGAGGTGGATGTCCGCACAAAAACTCTCCCCTGTAAAATCCTCGGCTAAGGTTGATAGGGTCTCAACTTCGGTATAGGAACGATCCATATTTCTTTGTAATACGGAGATGGTGGCATTCAATTCATTGATGACATAGAGGTATTTGCCCTCTTGCCCAAAGGTAAAATGCCGGGGTCCGGCTTTTGGGGCCATAGCCAAAGGGGGTTGTTCGTAAGGTACCCATTTGTTATTTCTCAGCATATATCGCAATACGGCATCCAATCCCAAATCGGCCACAAAAAGTCCGTCTTGCGTGAATTTAGCGGCATGGGCATGTGATACGCTTGTAGTATCAAGAACCTTATGGTCAATAAATTGAGGATTGGATAAGAGCTCCCCCTTAGCCCCAATGTTAAAAATTGAAACACTCCCGCCCGTATAACTGGATGCGGCCAGAAATTTACCGTCTTCAGAAAGTCCAATATGGCAGGGATGTGCCCCTACGGTGGCATTTGCATTGATTTTTACAAGGCTATCGCCTTCAATACGAAAAGCGACGACACCCCCGCTGGAATTCTCATAGGTATCGGTTTCTTCGACGGCATATAAAAACTGTTTATTAGGTGAAACCTTAACAAAGGACGGATTTCCGATTTCAGCGGCCAATTTCTTCTGGTTTAGTTCCCCTGAATTGGAATCGAAATGATAGCTATAAATGCCCTCACTACCGTTCTCGGTATAGGTGCCCACAAAAAGCGTAGTGATCTTCGAAGCATCATGGGTCTGGCAACTTGCATTCAATAGGATTGCAAATAAAAGCAAGGCGTGGTATTTCTTCATAGGATCGGAATAAGTCAACGTTTCAAAAATACGTCAAAATGTCCAGAGGGTTAGGGATTCAATGTGTTTTTGACCTCCCGCCGTAAATAATAACCCGTGACTATCGTGGCCAGTACATCCGCAATTGGGAAGGAAATCCATACCCCCAGTTCCCCCATAAAATTAGGTAGGATCAAAATTAAAGGAATAAAAAAGAAGCCTTGACGCGTTAATGTCAATAACAAGGCCGGAACGGCCTTACCTACGGCCTGGAAATAAGCTGCACCGATCAATTGCAGGGCAATGATGGGCGTCGCCGCAAAAACCCATCTCATGGCCGAAGGGGTGTGCTCCATAACAAAGGCATTTGTCGCCAGTTCAAAATCGGACATATCGGGTTTGAAACTTAAAAACAGGGAGGCGATTTCGGCAGGAAAAACCATGAGTCCGACAAACACCAGCGTTGCCAATAGGGCCGCATATTTAATGGCGGTAAAGATCGATTCCCTGACCCGTTCATATTTATGGGCACCATAGTTATATCCGGCAATGGGCAAAAAGCCTTGGGTCACCCCAAAGACTGGAAAAAGGGCGAACATAAGCATACGACCGATGATGGCGTATACGGCGACCATGGCCTCACCCCCCAAATCGAAAAGAATATTGTTCAACAAAAGATAGATGATGCTTACTACTGCTTGTCGGGCAAGGGTAACAAAACCCAAAGAACCTATTTCCTTTAGTATGTTGGCTTTTAGTTTAAAATGGGGCCAGGTAACCTTGAGTTCCGAATGCTTGGAAATAAAAAAATAGAGCACATAGGCAAAACAAAGTACATACCCTATCGTAGTGGCCCAAGCGGCACCCGCCATGCCCCAGTCAAAAATATAGATGAATATATAATCCATTAGGAGATTCCCAACGGATGGAATGATCATGGCGATCATCGCGAATTTCGGTTTGCCTTCGGCGCGGATCACCGTATTTCCCATCATGCAAAGGGCCAAAAAGGGCACGCCACAAACCACGATGATATAATAGATCTTGGCAGGGTCGAAGATAGCCCCCTTACCGCCAAAGGCAGGGATCAGATCATCCACAAAGGTCAACCCCAGTACGACCATGGTAATGGTGACCAACAGGGTCAGGGTTATCTGGTTTCCAAAAGTCTGCAAGGCTTTTGCCTTATTATCGGCCCCCAAGGCTCTGGAGATTATACTGGAGCCCCCAATACCGATTGACATCCCCAAAGCACCGATAAAGAAGGAAATGGGTAACACCACATTTATGGCGGCTATCGCAATGGAACCGATCCAATTCCCCACAAAAATGTAGTCGACCAAAATGTTTAGGGACATGACCAAGATACCAATAGATGCAGGTACGGCCTGTTTCACCAATAATTGGCCAATGGGTTCGGTACCGAGTTGGTCTGATGTTACTTTAGCCATTTAAATTAATTTTAAGACCTGGGTGGTATAAGTGAGGCACGAGTTGTCCATGTAGTTCTATACCACAAAAGTCAACTCAATTTAGACC
>NZ_JBATHS010000268.1:0-1825 GCF_049667165.1 Maribacter sp. | reverse complement strand
TCGAGCGCAAAGGTTGCCAGGTCCACGTCCTGAGGGTTACCGCCCTCGATACCTATGGTGAGTGTCTCGCCGGCAAGTATTGACCCTAGAATGTTCTGGTCATCGGTGCCAACGGGCACAGAAAGGTCAAAGTCGTTGACACCTACTGGGGTTATGATCACAGAACCATCGGCAGAAGCTATGGCCTGAATCTCATTGTTGGGGTCAAAATCGGCATCGTTTATAGAAAATGCAGTTAGTTCTGCTTCCGTAACGAAAGTAGGATCTAAATCAATTGAATTACCTGCTGTGGCCGGTATGGTTAAAGAAACTATGGTACCTGTTAGTTGAATGTCTTGCAATTCGTTCGTAGGGTTTTCTCCTCCTCCGGCAATAGTAGCAATATCTAGTTCATCTTTTAATTGCTCTATAGCAAGTTGTGTATTTGTAGCTGATAAAGTAATATAGGGATTAAAAGGAACTTGCGCAGCGTTTTGGTTACTCCCTAAAATAGGGGTTAAATCTACACCTGTTCCATCAGTGATATTCAAAGTATTCCCAGTTAAGCTTAAATTTTGGTCGTCTGTATCAGCTTCTCCTAAAATAGGGGTTAAATCAACACTCGTACCATCTGTAATATTTAGAGTATTCCCTGCTAGGCTAAGGTTTTGATCATCCGTATCCACCGTTCCAGGGGGCAGGTCGACAAACCCACCATCAGTCAATGAAATCCGATTGCCCGCAATGCTCAATTGTTGCTCATCCGTATTATCCAAATAAGGTACAAGACTTATTGGGGCGCCCCCATCTTCCAATGATAATATGTTACTGGCCAGTGTTAATTGTTGTTCATCTGTATCTACTGTGCCAGGGGGGAGGTCTACAAAACCACCATCGGTTAGAGAGATACGTGTACCAGCTGGATTGATGGATAATTGTTGTTCATCAGTATTATCCAAAAAAACTGCAAGATTTACGGTATTCCCATTATCGATACTTAAATTATTTCCTGCAAGCGTAAGATTTTGACTATCACTTCCTGAATTGTTAAATGACGCCAAACTAACGGTCTGTTGATTTGGCCCTTCATTAAATACAAGATCATCTCCTTGAACCTGAATGCCTGTGATTAGCTCATTCTGATCATCCGTATCCCCATCTGCAGCAATAGCGTCGGAATTAATCTGTATGTTATTAGCATTGGTTCCAATATTCAAGGTATTTGAAAGTATATTACCCTGTAGGGTACTATCATCATAAAAAGCCCCTCCATCAAGGCCTATCATAATATTGTTTCCTGTATCCCCACTTACAATATCGGCCCCTGTAATAAACCCTGGGGTATTTGTTAAACTGCCCAAGGTGACTTCACCGGTATCCAAGGCGTCCAATCCCACCGCGTTATCGATGATTTCATTCCGCCCTACGGCATCATTGCCCAATTTACTCTGCCCGATGCTATTGTCCTGAATGTCAACCCCATTGATTCCCCCATCGACAATCTGCGCACTGCGAATACTGTTGGGGGCTACTTCGATATGGTTGTTCTCCCCATTGGGCGTAATGACCAAGGTACTGTTCGCATTGACAAAGGGATCGGTGGTCAAATTGGGAATGCCGCCAACCTCTTCACAAATATTCACCCACTGGGTGCCATCGTAATAATGTACGCATTGCAGGTCGGTGTTGTAGACCACGGCCCCGGCCAAGGGGGTAATCGCATTCATTTCTACCGTGGTAACACGGGTGATCACCAACACCCGGGAACCGCTTTCGAGTTCCAATACCGATGTGGGATCTATGGTCTGGGGATTGTCCCCGATCTTGATCTGCCCGTTGGCGGAGG
>NZ_JBATHS010000267.1:0-28195 GCF_049667165.1 Maribacter sp. | reverse complement strand
GGTTCGACAACCCGATGTTGGTATAGTTAGAAAAACCGATACCTTCGGTCGGGAGGATTAATCCCTTGTCTATTTTTCCATCTTCGTTTTCATCGTGCAGTACGTTGATGGCATATCTACCTTTGGGCAAATCGCTAAGCGTTATCGTAGATGCGCCATTGCTTATTTTGGCTTTTCCCATTTTATAAAAGGCTTTGAATTTGGTATCGGGAATTGAACCTTCCTTGTTGTACAATGTAAATTGGACTACCCCCTTTGAATTACGTAGTTCTTTCACTTTTATCGTCAAAGTGTACTGCTTTTCTTGAATTGGATGATCAAATGATATAAAAATCAATAGGGCGAATGCCATCAAAACTGTTTTGGTAGTGAAGGCAAAAATATAGCGTATCATCAGGTTCAATTATTTATATTTCTTTTTGGCTTTCTTCCCCAAACCACCATTTCGGTTTTTGTTCTTTTTTGACAAGGTTGAATTTTTTGATGGCATGGGTCTTGATATGTGTCGCCATTTCTTCCACGGAATCAGTTACAAAAAGTAATTTCATGTCCTCAGTACTTATACTTTCGTTCGCTGCCATGATATGAATATGGTGACATAGTTCTTTATGATATTCCGAACCGAAGATCACCACTGGGAAATCTTTTATCATCTTGGTCTGGATCAGGGTCAATGATTCGAACAGTTCATCCAAGGTGCCTATTCCACCGGGCATAACCACAAAGGCATAGGAATATTTGATCAAAAGAAACTTGCGGACAAAAAAATAGCGGATGTCGATCCATTTGTGCAGGTACGGGTTGGGTTTTTGTTCAAACGGAAGGATTATGTTACAGCCCACTGAATAACCGCCAGCTTCGTAGGCCCCTTTATTGGCCGCTTCCATAATGCCAGGGCCGCCACCGGTCATGGTAGTAAAACCTAAATTTGCCAAAGCGGCTCCTACTTTCTCCGCTTGCTGATAAAAGGGATTGTCTGGTTCAAACCGTGCAGATCCGAATACGGTTACACAAGGCCCGATAAAATGCATTTTACGGAAACCCTTGATAAAACTGAACATTACCCTGAACGTGAAGAACAATTCCTTTAACCTGGAGAGTGGCCCTCTCAGGAATATGGATTCTTCGGTTTGCAAACGGTTGTTGTTTTTTTTCATTTGGTTATCGTTTACTACATTGAGAGATCACTACGACATCAAATTTTAAAATTTCGTGCCTTGTATGGTTCCAATTCCCTTTCTGGCAGCCAGACCTACATGAAGGCCACCAAAGTTGGCAACACCTTGCATGTCATCGCCCCGACCAAAACTTTGGAATCTCTCTTGATCTTTTGTTCTTGTCTCTTGTTTCTTTTCCTTTCAACCTTCAACTTCGTACTTCATATTTTCAACTTACCTTCTTATAACTGAATACTGCCAAACCATTCATAACCAGCGCAAAGGCCAATGTTTTTATGACTTGCGGATAAATATCGGAAAGACCCGCTCCCTTGAGCATGACCATACGCATAACTTGTACAAAATATTTTATTGGATTGAATTCCGTTAAAAACTGTGCCCATTGTGGCATACTTTCAATGGGCGTGAACAACCCACTCATCAAAATAAAGATGACCATAAAGAACCAAGCGATAAACATGGCCTGTTGTTGGGTTTCAGTAAAATTGGAGATAAAGAGCCCCATGCCTAGAATGACCAAAATATAAATTATGGTATAGCCATACATTAGAAAAATGCTTCCTACAATGGGAATCTGGAAAATCAATTTTGCAATGATCAATCCCACCGTCAACAATACAAGTCCCAAGATCAGAAAGGGAAATAATTTGCCAATGATGAACTGGTATTTTTTAATCGGCGTCACATTGATCTGCTCTAAAGTACCAATCTCTTTTTCACGTACAATGTTCATTCCTGAAAGAAAAAGGGTGATCATGGTCACCAATAAAACTAAAATACCGGGGACCATAAAGGTTTTATAATTCAAGGTTTCATTGTACCAAAATAGGGGTATGGTTTCGATCAACTGCCGTTGGGTCATCGCATCACCGTGAAACACAAAATCGATTTGGGCATTTTTGTTGAATTGTTGAACGATTTGGGTTACATATACATTTTCAACCCCAGCAGCCGCTCCATCAATCGCATTTATAGTTAATGCCAAATCCGTTTCTTTATCTTTTTGAAGGTTGCGCTCAAAATAGGGGGGAATTTCCAGTACCACATCCACATCCCCATTTAACATGGCTGAACTTGCGATTTTAGCGGTAGGATAATCGGTAAGTACGTAAAAATAGGTCGAAGCATTGAATTTTTCGATCAACTCACGTGAAAAGGGGGTCTTGTCATTATCAATATAACCGAACGTAATATTTTTAACCTCAAAAGTGGCGGCGTTTGATAAAATGATCAATTGGACCAAAGGCAGCACGAAGATGATAGGCAACATGGCCTTATTTCTAAAGATCTGCCTAAATTCCTTTTGTATGATATAACGAATGATGTTCATTTAGTTTGGATACTGGAATGTAGCGGTTAGAATTTCTGTCGTATTTCTTTCATCTACATCCATATTAATTTGATAATTCCGCATTGGACAACACTCCCTAAGCCCCTTTCAAGAAGGGAGTAGCTTTCGACTTGTACCATATATCGGGCTTTAACCATTTAACCCATAGAGTTTTCAAGTTCAGATTTCGCACTTCATTTTTCATTCCAATCTTATTTTGTATTTCTTGGTGCTTATTGTTATAAATAAAAGTGTCATGCCAATTAGTATCAAGGTTTCTTTCCATACATAAGCCATGCCCACCCCTTTTAACATGATTCCCTTCAGAATGATGATAAACCATTTGGCGGGGATGATATTACTAATAAGCTGTAAGGGAATCGGCATACTGCTAATGGGAAATATAAAACCCGACAATAGGATCACAGGCAGCATCAAACCCATTAATGAGACCATCATGGCAGTCTGCTGGGATGCTGAAATGGTCGATATTAAAATCCCCAGGGAAAGCGCGTTGATAATGAATAAGAGACTTTCCGCCCCTAAAAGAAAAAGACTACCCTGTACGGGCATTCTAAAGACAAAAATGCTTAGCAAAATAATGACAATCGCGTTGATCACGGCCAAAAGTATATAGGGCACCACTTTCCCAATTATGACCTGGAGTGGCTTTAATGGGGAAACCAACAGGATTTCCATAGTTCCCAATTCTTTTTCGCGGGTGATGGATATCGAGGTCATCATCGCGGAGACGAGCATAAGGATAACGGTCATGACCCCCGGCACGAACATAAAAACACTTTTAAGTTCGGGATTATAGGCCAATCGTGTTTTAGGAACAATTTGATAAGACAAAGCAATTCCTTTATTGAGCTCCTGTTGATAATTCTGTAGGATTGAAGCCGTGTAGGTGCTGATGGTATTTGCGGTATTTGGATCGGTGGCATCCGTAAGGATCTGTATGGTCGCCTTATTCCCGGATATCAGTTTTTTACTGAAATCTTCTTCAAAATTCAATACGGCCTTAATCTGGCCTTTTTTAAATGCAGGTTCAATGGCCGCTTCATGATCTATAAACTGTTTAATGCTGAAATATTTTGAGGCGGCGATCTTATCGATGATTTCCTTTGTTGTGGCATCTTTGGAGTGGTCCAAGATAGCGATGTCCACATTGTTTATTTCATTGGTAATCGCAAAGCCGAAAAGTAAAACCTGAACAATGGGCATGCCAAAAAGGATGAATAATGAACGTTTATCGCGAAGAATATGGTAAAACTCCTTTTGTATGAATCCTATAAATCGTTTCATGGTATCCTTTTATTCTATGTTTCTTGCCAACTTGAGGAACACATCGTTCATCGAGTCTACCTTATAATGTGTTTTCAGGTTTTTTGGGGTATCCAAAGCCTCGATTTTACCCTCCACCATTATGGAAACCCGATCACAGTATTCCGCCTCGTCCATATAATGGGTGGTGACAAAGATTGTTTTGCCTTTATGCGCCTCCCGATAGATCATTTCCCAAAATTGCCGTCTCGTTATAGGATCTACTCCTCCTGTTGGCTCATCCAAAAATATGATTTGGGGATTATGCAATAGTGATACCGAAAAAGCCACTTTTTGTTTCCACCCAAGGGGTAACGATCCTACCAGTTTGTTGGCTTCGTCATGTAGATCCAACCCATCGATCAACTCCTGTGTCTTTTCTTTGATTTCCGATCTCCCTAACCCGTAAATGCCTCCAAAAAAGGTTATATTCTCTTTTATGGTCAGGTCATTGTATAATGAAAATCGCTGACTCATATATCCTATACTTTTCTTAACCTTCTCTGCCTGTGATGCCACGTCGAAGCTGGCTACCTGTGCGTGGCCTGAGGTAGGTTTTGAAATACCGATAAGCATTTTCATTGCTGTGGTTTTCCCGGCCCCATTGGCACCCAAAAACCCAAAAACCTCACCTTTGCCCACCTCGAACGAGATGTTGTTGACCGCGGTGAAATCACCGAACATTTTGGTCAGGTTTTTGACGTATATGGCGTTTTCTTGCTTCATTCTGACAGTTCCATAAATGTATCCTCAATAGTGGGTATTGTTTCCATAACCTCGATATTCGAATGATTGTTTTCTTCCAGAAAGTGAACTAAATCACTGGCTTTGAAGTCCGAAGTATTACTTGTAAAGTGTATGTACTCCCCAAAGGGATAGGCACTATGGGTCTTGTCGTAAACCTTTAGGTCCTGGATCAATTTGAAGGTCCCTGACGACCTTACCTTGAATATTTTTTTGGGGAAGGAGGCTTTTAGGGCTTCCGGGGTATCGATCTGTAAAATTTTACCATCGGTAATCAAGGCAATCCTATCACAAAGTTCAGCCTCGTCCATATAAGGGGTTGAAACTAAAATGGTAATGTCTTTCTGCTGTAATCGTTTAAGCATTTCCCAAAATTCCTTGCGGGAGACCGGGTCTACGCCTGTGGTCGGTTCGTCAAGGAACAGTACTTTTGGTTTATGGATCAAGGCACAGGATAGTGCCAACTTTTGCTTCATTCCCCCTGAAAGTTTTCCTGCCCTTCTATTTTTAAAGGGTTCTATTTGAACATAGATATCTTTGATGAGGTCGTAATTCTCTTCAATCGTAGTGCCAAAAATGGTCGCAAAGAAATTGAGGTTTTCCTCTACGGTCAAATCTTGATAAAGCGAAAACCTACCCGGCATATAGCCCACATGATTACGTATGGCCTTGTAGTCCTTTATAACATCAAAGCTTGTTACGCTGGCCATGCCTTCATCAGGTAGCAATAGGGTGGTCAGTATCCTGAATAAAGTGGTCTTGCCTGCCCCATCAGGACCTATCAACCCAAATAATTCCCCCTTCTTTACCTCAAAGGAAATATTTTCCAAGGCTTGTACCTTGTCGTAAGCTTTGCTGATGTTGCTGACTTTTATACCCATTGGTAATTCATTTGAAAGGATTCGGTTTCATTCAAAATAATCGTAATATGCTTCTAAATGTTCTTTTAAATTGGAAGTTATTTGCGCTCCATCTTTTTTATTTTCAACCTTCTGTAGAAGCGCTATTTTTTCGATGAGCGGATGTAACCAAACATGCAGGTTGTCATGCGAGGCTCCTTTCATAGTACATTCTTTGACCACTGTATTCTTTATGTTATTCAACGCTTCACCCAGATTTTTGTAGTCAATGGTTGTTTTGGTTTTACTATCCGTAATCAGTTTCAACATGTCCCTAACCCCATCTGTAGTCTCGGTATTCGCAGACCATTTGATGCCATTGTTCAGTACAATTTCATTTGTCCAGGACTTGTCTGGAGTTAGGGCCGGTTCAACATGGCTCTTCTGCTCCTGGGTTTCACTAGTTGCCTTCACTCCTGTAGAATGCTCTTTTGTGGTTTCCCTGCAACCAGTAAGCCCTAGGGCGATTGCAGCCAATAGAATCGTTATTCGTTTCATTGTTTTTTCGTTTTAAGAGGATGTATTGATTGGGGCAGTTTTCAACCGTATCAAAATGAATATCAACACCCAGACAACTACCCTAAACGTCATCGCTTTTATGCTTTCCATGGCCACCGTTTCGCTAAAAAAGTAGAGATACGCAAGTACAGATACATGAAAAATAAGAATCAGCGATGTCAATTTTTTTGAAAGGGTAAAGTTTTTCCAAATCAGGAAGGCCGTAATTATGGAAAGTACCCCGACAGCAACATTGTAAACCACCAGTCCTTTCAAAACCGTATAACCCACTTCATGTAGACCTAAAAGCACGGATGCACCTGAGATCACGGACATTGATCCAATGATGCCAGCAAGTACCAATGAAATGACCTTTGTTATGTTCATACTATTTTCATTACGTTATTTTTTTTGACTACTAACTACTGACTTTCATTCCCAATCCACATCTCAGCAGGCATTCCTATTTTTAGGCTTCCGTCATTTTTTATCAAAATTTTGACAGCGTAAACCAGATTCACACGTTCCTCCTTGGTTTGTATGATTTTTGGAGTGAACTCTGCCGTATCCGATATCCAACTTATTTTACCAACGTATGATTTCATTTGTTCCCCTGCATCGATTTTGACCGTAACTTCTTGACCTACTTTTATCGCTGCCAATTGTGTCTCGCTGATATAGACCCTTAAGGTCATTTCATCCAAATCAGCAATTTTATATAAAGGCTTTCCAAAGGAAGTTATCTCGTTGGGTTCCGCATATTTAACTAGGACGGTTCCCTTTATAGGATTTCGAATGATACTTTTCTCGATTTGGTCCTCAATCTGTTGTACCTGTACCTCAATGCTTTTTACCTCGTTTACAATCGGGGCGTTTTGGGTTTCTACACTTTTCATCTGTTGCCTCAAGATGTCGACCTGTCCGTTGATGTCGTCGAGTTGTTTTGTGGTCGCAGCGTTTGCTTTCACAAGATTTTCAATCCTGTTTTGATCGTTTTGGGCAACTCCTAATTGCTCTTTGAGGACTTCCCGTTGTGAAAGCACGTTTCGGGATTTTGAGAAAATCGTATTCTTTGTCGCTAATAATTGATCTCGTTTCAACGAGAGTTGAACGGTATCGATTACGCCAACGAGTTGGTTTTCATCCAAAATATTCCCTTCCTCGATATTGAAAGTCAGTAGTTTGCCGTTCGCTTCTGCGGAAATGGTCGTTTCGGTCGCTTCAAAATTTCCGTATCCATCGGCCTTATCGCCATTGTTATTACAGGAGAATAGGGTAGTTACAAGAAATACTGTTATGATTAGTTGTATGTGTTTCATTGCGATTGATTGATTTTAAATCAGTTTTTAGTATAAGTTCCGTTCGTGATCTGATGTTGAATTTTGTTCAATAACAGTTGGGTCTCGTGCAAGTTCAATTGGTTTTTGGCCTCGTACAGATTGGTGAATTCGGTTATATAGGCGGATGAGGTGATGACCCCGTTCTTTAATTGCGATTCAGCCGTTTTCAAGATGTCCTCCCGAAGAACGATAATTTCGTTATCCGTTGCTATCAAGGCTTCAATTTTGTCAATTTCGGATTGCAGGTTGACCAATTCCATGTTGTTGTTGAGCTCAAAAGTTTCTCTTTGGGTATTGACGATATCCTTATTGATTTCAAGGGATTTTTTTTCGGTCTTGGTCTTGTTCCAATCAAAGACGTTCCAGTTCAATTTGAGTCCTGTCATATAAAAGGTGTTGAACGAATTGTCCAACATATTTAGTCCGGGATTGCCATAACCACCCTGTACAAAAGCGTTTATTTTGGGAAGGTTTGATTTGGATATTAACTTGGAGGAAAAATCGATTTGTTCCTTTTGGAGGTCAAAAAGCAATAGCTCGGGCCGGTTAGATCTTGTATCAGCTATAAAGATGTCGGGCCGTACGAGGTTTGTTGTTTGGGACAATTCTTTTCCGATGAGCAATGATAGACGCTGAATGAGAGCTGATTTGTTATAGTTTAATTCGGCAGCTTGTTGTTTTATTTTAAGGAGCTCGGCCACTAATGCCTGTTCAGAAGAAATCAATAAGGCGCCATATTGTACCCCTGCCTTGACTTCTTCGACACGGGCTTTTAATTGTTCTTCTTTTGCATTTAGCAACGCTTGGTTTTCTTGCAATAACAAAACGGATAAGTACATCGAGTTTACTTGACTCTTCAGTCCGTATAAATTAACATCGACTTGCTGCTGGTTTACTTTTGAAGTGGCCTCCTTGACTTTGGAAGTCGCGTCGATCAGGCCACCGTTGTCAATCAATTGGTTTACATCCAACGTGGCACGGTACTGGTCCTTGTTGGGCGGTTCAACAGTTACATTAGGAAGCTGAAGGGGCAAACTGGTCACATCCGATTGGTACGTAGCCTGTGCATTGACATCCAATTGGGGCAGTTTGCCTTTCTTAAGGGCTTCCATATCAAGTTGCACTTGATTTTCCAGTAAAACGGATTGCCTTGCCAACGGGTAATTTTTAGAAACGAGGTCAAAACATTCGTCCAAAGTGATTGATTGTTGTGCCAAAAGGGTCAGGGGCAAAAACAACAGGAATAGGAGGGTTTTTTGAAATATCCCCATGATTTTAAATTTTTCCATACTGTAGTGCGTTTCTCGGTGATATCTATGGTAGCCTTTCATGAACTGATGCTATTGATGAAATGTTCTGCAATCAAGGTTTTACGTTCTTCCATCATGTTCTGGAATTCACTGTCGGAAATATCCATTAGTACTTTGAGCATCATTTCCCCTACAAAAGGAAAGATGGTAAGTGACAATAGATTCAGCAATAATTGTTTGGGAGGCATCTTCTTGATATTTCCGGCTTTGATTTCTTCTTCAATTTGCGTTAAGAAGGAGGTCGGGTCTGGTTTTCCTTTGTGAGACATAAATTTCAAGACAAATTCTGGATTATAATTGAGCTCCTGAACTATAAAACCCGGTAAGTAGGGATTCTCAAGGATAAAATCGATATAACTTGCGGTGAATTTCCTGATTTTTTCATTGACCCCCATCTCTGAGGCAAAGATCAAGTTCAATTGGGGGGCCAATTTTTGAAAGGCCTGCATGAATACAGCTTCAAACAACTGTTGTTTGTTTCTGTAATAGTAATGTAGCATGGCCTTGTTAATGTTGGCCTCATCCGCAATTTCCTGCATTCGGGTGCCCGCCATTCCTTTTTTTTGAAAGATGGAAATGGCCGCGTTCAAAATTAACTGTTCTGTGTTTTGGGTTTGCATTAACTAAATAGTTTAACCAAATGGTTGACAAATATATATAAAATTTTACAATCCAAAAAATTCTTTGGAATCAATTAGTGGAAAGGGATAAAACCAAGTGTGTATTTTTCAATGTTCTTATCGCTCAAAGCGTTCATAAGCTGCTTTGCTCAATGACTCCCTATGGTCGGGATGTGCTATTGAAATCAATGCCTTCGCCCGTTGATGCAGGTTTTTGCCAAAAAGACTGACAACACCATATTCCGTAGCGACATAGTTTACATGTGCCCTGGTGGTGGTAACGCTGGCACCTTCCTTTAGATGGGAAGTTATTTTCGATACCCCTTTTTTCGTTTGTGAAGTTAATGCGAAAATAGGTTTACCACCTTTTGATAGGCAGGCACCTCTGATAAAATCCATTTGTCCACCTACCCCTGAAAAATGTTGATATCCGATACTATCGGCACAAATTTGTCCGGTTAAATCTATTTCAATGGCACTGTTTATAGCCGTTACTTTCGGGTTTTTTCGAATGATCGCCGTATCGTTTGTATAAGCGGCTTCTTTGAATAATACCAAGGGGTTGTCATCAATAAAATCATAAAGCTTTTGTGAACCTTCCGCAAAGGTCGTGACTATTTTCCATGCATCAATTTCTTTTTCCTCACCGGTAATGACCCCT
Source organism: Maribacter sp. (assembly GCF_049667165.1). GTDB lineage: Bacteria > Bacteroidota > Bacteroidia > Flavobacteriales > Flavobacteriaceae > Maribacter_A. The sequence goes on along the minus strand of NZ_JBATHS010000267.1, from coordinate 18,289 downwards.
TTTTCCACTAGCGGTAAGATTCCGTCTGAAAACAATTCAGTATGTATCCCCAATCTTTTGTGGTTATGTAGATTGGCCAGAACGGCATTGGGGATATTGCCTATGCCCAATTGCAAGGTGGCCCCATCCTCGATTAGTGCTGCAACATGTTTTCCAATACGTTTGTCTACTTCCGTTAGTATTTTAGGATTGTGGATATGTATCGGTTCATCGACGTAAATCGCATAATCGATATGGCTCACATGTATGATGCCATCACCATGGGTTCTTGGTATGTGCGGATTTACCTGTGCGATTACTTTTTGGGCCATTTGAATGGCAGGAAGGGTTACATCTACCGATACCCCCAAGGAACAGAAACCATGTTGGTCGGGGGGTGAGACCTGTACAATGGCCACATTCAAGGGTAGAATATTCCTGCGGAACAATAGTCCTATTTCGCTTAGGAAAATGGGGATGTAATCCCCTTGATTGGTGTTTACGGCTTTTCTGACATTGCTGCCCACGAAACAACTGTTGATCTTAAACGCCTGGTTATACGGGGGGATGGCATATTTTACTTCCCCTTCGGTATGGATAGATAGGATCTCGACGTTCTCGAGCTCTTCATAACGTTTTTCGCATAATGCATTGACCAGGGTATTGGGGGTCATGGCCGCTCCTTGTACAAAAATACGGTCACCGGAATTTACAATTGATATGGCTTCGTCTATCGAAACTACATTGAGTGAATGCTGCATGTTTTTATTCTATTGATTAAAGACCCATTCAGCTACGGACCCGTTATTAAAACGTAGAACGCTTGTAGGGTTGACATAGGGGCGCGGGACGAATCTGTTCGTATCGAATTGAAGATACCCCAAAAAATTGGAACGGATTTAAGGATGGCACTCCATTGTACCCGTTGCCATCTCCGTTGCGGGCTTTGGGGAAATATAAGGGATGCCCAGACCCATGCCCCGTAAAATAAAAAGAACGCCTATGACCACCACAAAAACAGGGATGAGTTGTTGAATTCTTCTCCTTGCCGAATTTTTTAAAAAGCCACTCATATAAATCGCCATGGTCATGAGGGGTACGGTTCCTAAGCCGAATAATACCATGTACAGACTGCCCTTGGCGGCATTGCCCATGGCAATGGCGCCAAAAAGGGCCATATATACTAAACCACAGGGTAAGAAACCGTTCAAAAAACCGATGGTCAAGAACGTATCGGGGGATTTCTTCTTTAATTCTTGACCTAATCGGTTCTTTAATTTGGATATAATGTTGAGTATGGGTTTGGAAAAATTATACTGGCTAATGGTCCTATATGGAATAAGGACGATAATGATCATGGCAACCCCGATAATGACTGATAATTTCTGTTGCATGCCAAATACGTATAGGCCTTTGCCCAAGAGTCCGAAAACCAATCCGATGATACCATATGCCAGGAGTCGGCCAAAATGGTACAAAAGGACTTGAAATAGTTTTCTGTAATTATTCGTACGGTCAACAGGGAGCATAAAAGCGATGGGTCCACACATACCCACGCAGTGTAGACTGCCCATAAGACCTAATGCCAATGCCGATAACAACATGTTTTTCAGATATAAGAGCCTAGAGCCAAGATGCTAGACTTTTTAAATACTTTGCCCTTAATTATTCGTTTAAATCAAAATTCTTCAACCTTAACTTTTTCGATGGTTACGGTATGTAAGTACACGAACCAGAACCATTTTGTCTAGTTTCTGTTCAATAGGTTATACTTTTTTTGAACAAATAGGGTTTGTCAAGATAGTCCCATGCTATTTTAATGTCCCAGCGACCATCCAACAAACGTTTGTCAGGTATGAGCAAATGTGCATTGGATAAACTTATTGGAAAGTCAAAATCCAAGTGTTTATTGGACGGCCTGTATAGGGACACTGTACCTTTTATTTTAGTGGGATTCAAATCTTCTGGAAATTCAACCCTCAATCCCTCGGGGGTTTTATGTATTAGTAATTTGGAGGATAAATTATTGGCATTGGTTTCGGCATCGATTTCTTTTTGATAGCCCAATTCAGCCTTATAATACTCTTCGGTGACCAAGTCATGATTGGCACTATCATCCATGTTCATTTTCACCACAAAAAATAGGATAAAGCTTATAAAGCCAATAAAAGCCAATACAATCCCTGTTCCCCAATTGATTTTCATACTATTTTTATTACTTCACTTAATATTTAATTATAATTCCTGGGCCCCAAGAACCGCGCCGTAGTTGTTTCAATCAATTTATCGCCACTATAGACGCCGATTTTCAGTTTGTCCTTTTCTCCATTCAGGGCAGAATTGTTGATCTCTATAAACAAAGTGCCTTCTGCCAAATCTTGTGCGGGTACTGCGAAATTTTCATGGGTCACCAACTCAATAGTCCCTGCGTGTGAAATCAGTTTAAAGTTTACATTAGGGATTTCATGTGTGGTTTTGTTGATCAGTTTAAAGGTATATACATTGCTGATCATATTCCCTTCCTTGTGCTCATATAATTGACCGGGAAGCCTCAGGATATTGGCTTCCAAATCATTGCGTAAGAACAACATACCAATGAGTACCCCAGTCAATATAACCAAAACAGCCGAGTATCCCTTAAGCCTGGGGGTAAATTTGAATTTCTCCTTTTTGGTGATCTCGTTTTCACTGGCATACCGTATCAACCCTTTGGGCAGATTTACCTTTTCCATAATCGCATCACACTCATCGATACATGCTGTACAGTTTACACACTCCAATTGTGTTCCGTTTCGGATATCGATATTGGTAGGGCACACCTGTACACATTGTTTACAATCGATACAGTCCCCATAGCCCATTGCCTCACGATCTTCGTTTTTCCGGAATTTATTTCGTCCGTTCTCGCCTTCACCACGTACATGGTCATAGGCAACGATAATCGACTTATTGTCTAACAATACGCCTTGCATACGTCCATATGGGCAAGCGATAATACAAACCTGTTCCCTGAACCACGCAAAAATAAAATAGAAAACTGCCGTAAACACCAATAGGGCAACCAAAGTGCTGATATGTGTCAATGGGCCATCCGTTATATACTGGATCAACCTGTCACTTCCTATCAAATAGGCTAAGAATACATTCGCTATGATGAATGAAATGATAAAGAAGACAATCCATTTGGTAACCCTTTTTCTTATTTTTTCGCTGTTCCAAGGCTGGCGGTCCAAGCGCATTTGTGCACTACGGTCTCCATCGATCCAGAATTCTATCCTTCTAAAGACCATTTCCATGAAAATGGTTTGGGGGCAGATCCATCCACAAAAAATACGACCGAAGGCAACGGTGAACAGGGCAATAAAAATAACCCCAATGATCATAGAGATGACAAACAGGTGAAAATCCTGTGGCCAAAATGGAAACCCGAAAATATTAAAACGACGTTCCAATACGTTGAACATCAAGAACTGGTTGCCATTGACCTTTATAAACGGCGATAAGATCAAGAAGGCCAATAAAACGTAGCTTACCAGCTTTCTATATTTGTAAAACCTGCCACTGGGTATTTTCGGGAACACCCAAGCACGTTTTCCTTCTTCGCTTATGGTGCCTATGGAATCCCTGAAATTATCACTGTCTTGTTTTGCCATTATCCAATCTTCATTCTTTAAGCAGAAGGTGAACTACTCATTTACCGCTACCGTAACTGAATCAGTTTTTTGTTCTGGTGTTTGTTCCGGGGCTCCTTCCTTTGCAGGGGCGTTCTCGTCTACCCAAATATCACCTTCGGGTGCTTTTGGGTTGGCCGGGGTAGTCCCTTGGAAAGTAAGTACGTAACTTGCCACTTGCGCCATCTCGACAGGTTTAAGGGCCTGTTTCCAAGATACCATGCCTTTGCCATCACGACCACCTTCCGATATTGTATTAAAGACATTTTTGATGCCCCCACCCAAGATCCAATGATCATCCGTAAGGTTGGGCCCAATGCCCCCACCACCATCGGCCATATGACAGGCCACACAGGTAGTTTCGAAAATGGCCTTACCCGCACTAAGGTCCGCGGCATCGGTCAATAATTCAACCGTATTCACATCGACCAAGTCCTTTGCGGTTTTCTTGTACTCTTCAATGGCCAGGGTAGCAGCTGCTACTTCTTGTTCGTATTCCAATGCTTGATCGTAGTCGCCGTAAATATGGAAACGCACCAAATAAACCACACCAAAGATTATAGTGGCATAGAACATATAGACCCACCATGGGGGTAACTCATTATCCAATTCCTTTATACCATCATAATTATGGTCGAGGATGATCTCACCCTCTTTTTCGATAGGTTTGTTACCGGTTAACTTTTCCCAAACTCTTGTGCCCCATGCCCATTGCCATGAATCGGCTTTTGCGGCTACATAACGCTCTTGGGCTTCTTTGCTTAAGGTCTGGAACATAATATTCTCAATCGATTTCAATATCAATTCTATCGCAATCAATATGAGCAGTACCATCAACATAAAGAATTGTGTGATGGGGTATTCCAGGATTGCTGGTTTTTCTCCAGAGTCAATAAAGTACTCCATCAATCCGAAAATGATGAAGAAGATTACGGGGATTCTAATCCACCAGGGTGACATATTTTTCATAATTCTTGGGTATTATTTTGGTTGTTATCTTCTAAAGGGAGTTCGCTTACTTCTTTGATGTATGATTTCCGTGCGGTGAATACCCACCAGAAAAGCAATACAAAAAAGACAAAGAATAAAACTAGCGATATTATGGGATAAGTGGCTACCCCATCTATGCTCTCTAAGTGACCTTTAATAAATTTCAACATGGCGCTACTCTTTTTCAGTTAAAAGTTCTCCGGTTTCCTTTACCTTGATATCGGTTCCCAATCGTTGCAAGTAGGCAATAAGTGAAACTATTTCCCGATCTTTCATAGGAACATAATCTGCTCCAATTGCGGATTCATTTTCTTCAAAAGACCTTTTTAAATCAGGATCTTCTTTAAGTCTTTCAACGATTGCCGCCGCTTGATCCTCCATTGATTTTGATGCATTGGCAATTTCTTCCTCGGTATAAGGGACACCAAGGCTGACCATGGCCGACATCTTAACCTGTATGTCGCTTCGATCATGCTTGTTATGTATCAACCATTGGTATGCAGGCATAATGGAACCAGATGAAGTACTTTGGGGGTCATACATATGGTTAAAATGCCAGTTGTCTGAATATTTGCCGCCAACCCGTAGTAAATCGGGACCGGTACGCTTACTGCCCCAAAGGAATGGGTGATCGTATACAAATTCACCAGCTTTTGCATATTCCCCATATCGTTCTACCTCGCTTCTAAACGGACGTACCATTTGGGAGTGGCAACCTACACAACCCTCGCGGATATAGAGATCTCTACCCTCTAACTCCAATGGGCTATATGGTTTTACACTGCTTATGGTGGGGATGTTCGATTTAACCATAATGGTGGGTACGATCTCGATCAATCCACCTATCAAAATGGCTACAGTGGCCAATATCGTCATTTGAACAGGCTTGCGTTCTAACCATGTATGCAGGGTCTCGCCGGCTGTTCTTTTGCTTGAAACACGGGTCAAGGCAGGTGCCTCGGCCAATTCGTTTTCAACCTTGCTGCCAGATCTAATGGTTATGATTACATTGTAGATCATAACACAGGCACCAATAATATATAAACTGCCGCCAATAGCTCGCATCCAGTACATCGGCATAATCTCGTTTACGGTCTCCAAGAAGTTACCATACGCCAAAGTCCCATCAGGATTGAAGTCTTTCCACATCAATGCTTGGGTAAACCCAGCAACATACAATGGTAATGTATATAGAATTATACCTAAGGTGCCGATCCAGAAATGAAAGTTGGCCAACCCGATAGAAAATAATCTTGTTTTGAACATCTTAGGAACCAAATAATAGATCATCCCAAAGGTCAAGAAACCATTCCATGCCAAGGCTCCAACATGTACGTGGGCTATGATCCAATCACTAAAGTGCGCTATGGCATTCACGTTTTTCAGGGATAGCATGGGGCCTTCGAAAGTAGCCATACCATAGCCCGTTATCGCGACGACCATGAATTTTAAGGTTGGGTCGACCCTAACCTTGTCCCAGGCACCACGTAAGGTCAATAGACCGTTGATCATACCTCCCCAAGACGGAGCGATCAACATCACTGAAAAGGCCACGCCCAAATTCTGTGCCCAATCGGGCAACGCAGAATAGAGCAAGTGGTGTGGTCCTGCCCATATATAAATGAAGATCAATGACCAGAAGTGAACTATGGAAAGTCTATAGGAATAAACAGGTCTATTCGCAGCTTTGGGCACAAAATAGTACATAAGCCCCAAGAATGGAGTAGTAAGGAAAAAGGCTACCGCGTTATGACCATACCACCATTGTACCAAGGCGTCCTGCACGCCTGCGTAAACAGAATAACTTTTCATAGCGCTTACGGGTAATTCCAAACTGTTGAAAATATGGAGCACAGCGACCGTTACGAAAGTGGCGACATAAAACCAGATGGCAACATACAAATGGCGTTGCCTTCTTTTGATCATAGTACCAATAAGGTTAACGCCAAAAGCTACCCAGACCAACGCTATGGCAATATCTATCGGCCACTCCAGTTCTGCATATTCCTTGGTTGTCGTGTACCCTAAGGGTAAGGACACTGCTGCAGCAACAATAATCAACTGCCAGCCCCAAAAATTGAACTTGCTCAAGAAATCGCTATACATCCTTGCTTTCAATAACCGTTGGCTCGAGTAGTAAACACCGGCAAATATGGCATTACCTACAAAGGCGAATATGACGGCATTGGTATGTAAAGGGCGTAAACGGCCAAAACTTAACCAAGAAATACCATCAGTATAATTTGGGAACATAAACATAAACGCCAGCATAAGGCCTACTGACATACCTACAATTCCCCAGAACATGGTGGCATAGAGGAAATTTTTTACGATTTTGTTATCGTAATAGAACTGTTGTACTTCCATAATTACAAATTTTGACTTTTATTTAGTTGGATTGATTTATTCTTACGCTCTTTTTTCTTGGAAGAAGGGTCCTTTATTATCTCATCTTCAAACAACATACGAACCGACGGGGTGTACGAATCATCGTACTGCCCGCTACGAACAGAAATAATAAATGCTATGAAAAAACCTATAGCAACAACAATGCTAATGGTCAATAGCACATAAATGGCACTCATACCTTACCTGAATTTCGGCATAAACCTAGACTTTTGCCATAAAGTAAAACATGACATTTGTCAGGTTTTTGAATTAATTAATTTTTTTTCCTAAAATATTTGTCGCCAGCGTGGTGAAACCTACGACGCTGATCGAGCTTAAAGGCATTAGAATGGCTGCTATGACAGGTTCCAATTGTCCCGTAACCGCAAAATACAAACCAACAACATTATAAACAAGGGATAAAAGAAAACTTACCTTAATAATTTTCATTGCTTTTTTCGATGCCAGAATATATTGGTCTAATTGTTCAAATTTAGAGGCATCGAGAATACCATCACAGGCAGGTGAAAACACGTTCACGTTTTCTGAAATGGCTATGCCTACGTTGCTTTGGGCCAAGGCTCCGGCATCATTGAGTCCATCACCCACCATCATCACTTTTTTGCCCTGCTCTTGAAGCGATTCAATAAAATTCAGTTTATCATTGGGCTTTTGATTGAAGTACATCGGGGTAAGTTTGGGCACTATTTTTTCGAGCCTGGCTTTTTCCCCTTCATTATCCCCTGAAAGGATAGCCAGGTGTAAATGCCTGTCCATTGCCTTGAACACCTTGGAAACGCCTTCCCTATACTGGTTGTGAAATACGAAACGTCCTTTATAAGTGTCATTCGAACTTATGTGTACCGACGTCTTTTCTGAATCATGATCGGTTGGATTCCCCACAAAATCGGCGGATCCAACCTTTATATGGCGCTCATCCTTTTGTCCTTCAATCCCTTGACCCAGATGTTCATGATATTCATCGAGGAGTACGATGTTCTGTGCAGCCAACATATCGTACAAGGTTCGGCTCAATGGATGGTTCGATGCCCGTAATGTATTTTTTAGAAGGGATTCTTCTTCAAGGGACAATTGCATACCTTCATAGGTTGCCTTGCTTTTTTGGGTAGTGGTAATGGTTCCGGTCTTGTCAAAAATCGCCGTGTCGATTTGGGCCAATTGCTCTACGGTTTGGGTGTTCTTTAAATAGAATTTCTTGCGTCCAAAGATCCGGAGCATATTCCCAAGGGTAAATGGTGCCGCCAAAGCAATGGCACATGGGCAGGCTATGATGAGTACGGCCGTAAATACGTTCAGGGCCTTACTGCTGTCATAATATAGCCAGAAGGCAGTGGTCACAAAGGCTATGGTCAAAACGGCCCATGTAAAACGTTTCCCGATGCTATCGGTCAATGTTTGGAACTTACTTTCCTTGTTCTCACTGAAAACCGTACTGCTCCATAATTGGGTCAAGTAACTTTGTGAAACCGTTTTAAGCACATCCATCTCAATGGCACCCTCCAATTGTTTGCCCCCAGCATAGATCTTATCGCCCGATTCCTTGAAGACAGGCTCTGATTCACCGGTGACAAAACTATAATCAATCTGTCCCCTTCCGTTGATAAGAATGCCATCTACGGGAATCAACTCCTCATTTCTGATCAACAACCGATTTCCTCGTTCTATATCATACACCTGCACGGTTTCCTCCTTACCATTTTCGGCAATCCTGGTGACCGCTATGGGGAAATAGGACTTATAGTCGCGTTCAAAGGAAAGAAAGGAATAGGTCTTCTGTTGAAAGAATTTACCGATGAGGAGAAAGAATATCAAACCTGTTAAACTGTCGAAAAAACCAGGTCCCAGATCAAATATGATTTCAACAGTGCTCCGAAGGAACAATACGAGGATACCCAAGGCAATAGGGACATCGATATTCAATATTTTGGACCGTAGCCCTTTAAAGGCTGAAATCAGGTAATCCTGACCGGCATAAAAAACCACGGGTAAGGAAAAAGCGAACATCAACCATCGGAACAACCCTTTATATTGATCCAACCAAAACTCATTGACCTCGAAGTACTCAGGGAATGAAAGGAACATAACATTGCCAAAGGCAAAACCTGCCACGCCCAATTTATAGATTAACCCCCGGTTAACTTTTTTCTTTCCCTTGTCAAAATCCTCGAGCGAAATGTAGGGTTCATATCCTATGCGAGCCAAAAGGATGGCCAGGTTTTTAAGACTGAGCGTTTCGGGATTAAAAACGATCCGAACGGTTTTTTTGGGAAAATCGACCTGGGAACTGCTTATGGAAGGGTTTAATTTGTTTAGGTTTTCCAAAATCCATATACAGGAACTACAATGAATATGGGGGATATAAAGATTTACAATTTGGATCTTTTCCTCGTTGAATTCCACGAGTCTTTCAATAATCTTCGGATCGGTAAGAAAATCATACTTATTTTCCACCACAGTGGGTATTGCCCCGGCTGAGGCCTGCAGGTCGTAATAATATGAAAGATCATTGGAGGAGAAAATTTCGTAAACGGTCTTACAACCATGACAACAGAAATTCTTCCCATCATATACAATAGGTTTCCTTCCGCAATCGTCACCACAATGATAACAGTTGACTTTATCCATTACATTTGCTTATACCGTTTACAAATATCTGAACTTTCATAAAATAATATATGATAATTGTCATCTTTTCGATAATTTTACAGCGTAATGCTTGGAGCATTACTAAATTAATTCTATGGAAGAGGGAGAGCATAATAGATGTGAGAACTGTATCATTAGACAGTTCAACTCATTACGTGCCATGAGTAAACATGAATTAAAGAAGGTATCGGATTCCAAGATTACCAAAATAATCAAAAAGGGGGAGTCGCTTTTTGAAGAGGGTGATAAATTGGATGGCGTATTCTGTGTGCGACAAGGAATCTCAAAACTCTCCAAATTAAGCGCCAACGGAAAGGATCAAATCGTCAAATTGGCAAGTAAAGGCGAAGTTATGGGGCAAAGGTCGGTGATAGCCGAAGAATGCACTAATTTAAGTGCTGTTGCCGTTAGCGATATGGAGGTTTGTTTTATCCCCAAAGACAGTATTATCCATACCTTAAGTCGAAATCCTGATTTTGCCATAGAAGTGCTGCGTCATATGGCCCATGACTTAAAAGAAGCCGACGATGTTATTGTGAACATGTCGCAAAAAACGGTAAAACAGCGTATTGCCGAGGCTTTTCTGTATTTAAGGAATAATTATGGAGAGGATAAAAATGGATTTTTACTTTTAACCCTTTCTCGGGAAGATATTGCGAATGTTGTAGGTACCGCAACGGAATCGGCCATACGGATCATCTCTGAATTCAAGAAAAGGGGAATGATCAAGACTTCGGGCAAAAAAATCGGGGTATTGAATGAAAAACTGCTTCAAGATCTTATTGAAGGATTTTAATACCCTTGTTCCCATTTATTTTTCACAACCCTTTTTCAGTTCTGATAAGCCTTGTATTTATAGGGGGTTTGCCGCTTTTTTAAAAAACTGATATAAATCATAGTTTGCCCGAACACCTTCCAATAATTTAGCACAGTATAAAAATGATTGGAATGAAAAATGTATTATTACCTACGGATTTTTCAGAGAACGCTTGGAATGCCACCAAGTATGCCATTGAACTGTTCAAGGATGAAGAATGCGTTTTTCATTTACTCAATACCTATACACCGGCAATTGCCAGTAGTAGATTTATGGCGACCAGTCTAAGTAATGTGCAGGAAGGTAGTATGCGCAGTAGTTCAGAACTGGGACTCGAGGAGATCTTGCGCAAGATCAAGAAGGATTTCAATTTTCCAAAACATAACTATAAGACAATATCATCCTTTAGTTTACTGGTTGATGAAATCAAGGATATTGTCGAAAATTCAGGAATAGACCTGATCGTTACTGGCACAAAAGGCGCCTCAGGGATAGATGAGGTTTTTATGGGAAGCAATACGGTCCGAATCATTAAATCGGTTAAAAATTGCCCAGTATTGGCAATTCCCCAACATTTTGAGTATACAAGCCCGACCGAAATAGCCTTCGCAACGGATTTCAATAGGTTTTATTCCCTTTCGGAGTTGCAGCCGATGATCGATTTGGCCAAAACCTTCAAGGCGGCTATCCGAATTGTGCATGTGCAATACGAGATCAAGGCCTTGAGCGAGATCCAAATGTTCAACCTTAACATGTTGCGTAAATATTTGAATGAAGTTGAGCATTATGTGCATACGGTCTCAGAATTGAATTCGGTTTCCAAAACGCTGGAGGTTTTCACCAAGGAACTCGACATCCATCTATTGGCCATGCTCAATTACCAGCATAGCTATATGGAGAAAATGACCCGCGAGCCTGTCGTAAAACGTATGGCATTCCACACCCAGATTCCATTATTGGTCATTCCCGAACTCGGAATGAACATGCCGTCGAAATCGCCGAAGAACTCTAAAAATGCCGTAGCTGATTAAGAAGTTCGGCCGATGGGATGGTCTTCATAAAAATCCTTGAATGTTTTGTCGGTCTTATAATCATCGGTCAATACCTTATAGACCATGTAAACCACCATTGATTGGCCCAATACGGTAACGTAAAAGACCCAATTGAATGGGAAATTCATAGCGGCCATAATCGTAACGATGACCAAGATTATGGTGGTGTTGGCCACCCAGAACATAGCGGAATTTTTCATATTTTATTTACAAAGTACGTAAAACGGATTTTTTCATGGTTAAAAAAATCCTAAAAAAATCGCTTTGCTAGGTATAAAGCTTCTACCGGTTGTGGCCATATCCTTAATTTGGCGAATGACGAGGCATCCGCGATTTTATCCCCGTTTTCAAATAAAGTGATCAAGGAATCCATTACGATTGCCTTTTCAATTGCAAACGCATGCAATTGCTTAATTTTGCCAAAAAAATAGAACGTGAATATTCCCAAGACAGATAAGAAAAGAGTAGTGATCATCGGTGGTGGTTTTGCCGGTATCTCCTTGGCTAAAAAGCTAAAGGATTTGGATATACAGGTCGTTTTGCTCGATAAACAAAACTACCACACGTTTCAACCCTTATTGTATCAAGTCTCAACAAGTGGGTTGGAACCCGATTCAATAGCCTATCCTTTGCGCAAGGTACTGAAGAATTTAAATGATTTCTACTTTAGATGGGCTACGGTCACACACATTGACCCTAAAGAACAATGCCTTTCAACTTCCATGGGAATCTTATCCTATGATGTCTTGGTCATGGCCACGGGAACAAAAACCAATTATTTTGGGAACAAGGAAATTGAAAAATATACCATGCCGATGAAGAATATTCCCCAAGCATTGAATATTCGTAGTCTTATGCTACAGAATTTCGAGGCCGCGGACGATTGTACCGATAGTGCAGCGCGAAAGGCATTATTGAATTTTTGTATCATCGGTGCCGGACCGACGGGGGTAGAACTTGCCGGTGCCTTTGCCGAACTCAAGAATAATGTATTTCCCAAGGATTATCGGCATTTGAACATGTCCGAAATGCAGATTCATTTATACGAAGGTGGTGGTCGTGTATTGCCACCCATGAGTGAAAAAGCCTCAAAAAAAGCCCTGCAGTTTCTGCATGAATTGGGAGTGACAGTGCATTTGAATACCATTGTAGAAGATTATGATGGGGGAACCTTGACGCTGAAAAATAAAGAAACAATGCCCACCAAAAACTGTATTTGGACCGCTGGGGTTACCGGCGCTGCCATTCAAGGCTTTGGCAAGGAGAAATTAGTAGATAGGATCAATAGGTATAAGGTTAATGAATACAACCAGGTCGAAGGGTATACGAATATTTTTGCCATTGGGGATATAGCAATTATGCAGACCAAGGAATATCCCAAGGGTCATCCCCAGGTTGCACAACCGGCCATTCAGCAAGGGAAACTTTTGGCAAAAAATTTAAGGAACCTGATGCAGGGAAAGGAGATGAAACCATTTCGGTATTATGACAAGGGTACCATGGCCACAATTGGCAGAAATAAGGCGGTAGTTGATTTAAAAAGAGCCAAGTTCGGTGGGTTCTTCGCCTGGTACATCTGGATGTTCGTTCATCTAATGGCGTTGGTGGGATTTCGAAATCGCGTGGTCGTATTATTCAATTGGGCCTATAATTATATCAATTTTGATAAGGCGGCCCGTTTAATAGTTAGGCCTTACAAACCAAAACATTAGAATGTTTAATTGTTCGGTTCTATATCGAGATAAGGAAAAACCTTTGTATATTTGTCATGTTGTGTTGCGTTTCGACTTAAATCGAAGCGATGGTGAAAATGCCTTTGGGCATGAACCAATGAAAGGCTTTCCTATACTGGGAGGCTTTTTTTGTGCCTTGTTCGCAGTGGTTTTGCCGCTTATACTACTTTTCATAACCATTTAAATGGGGTTAGATTTTATTCCGATACTGGATTATTGTATTTTTAAGTGGATCATTCAATCATACAAGTATGCCATTATATCATAAACTGGGTAAAATACCGCAAAAGCGCCATACCGTTTTTAAGAAAACCGATGGTTCTTTGCACTATGAGCAATTGTTCGGTACGATAGGGTTTGAAGGAATGTCATCCTTACTGTACCATTTGTATCGACCAACCATGGTCAAGGAAGTAGGCGCTACGAAGGATGTGGCCCCAAAAGCTGCCGTACGATATAATATAAAATCAAGATTGTTGAAAGGATTCGAGATTCGACCGGAAGATGATTTTCTCGAAAGCCGAAAGATCGTACTTTTCAATTCGGATGTGAATGTGGCCTTGGCCGCCCCTAGAAAATCAATGACGGAATATTTCTATAAGAATGCCGACGCCGATGAACTATTGTTCATTCATAAAGGAACGGGAACCTTGAAAACATTTCTGGGTGAAATCCCCTTTGAATATGGGGACTATCTGTTGATACCCCGGGGCATGATTTATCAAATCACGTTCGATTCGGAGGACAATCGCCTTTTGGTCACAGAATCATTCAGCCCTATCTATACGCCCAAACGGTATCGCAATTGGTTCGGGCAACATTTGGAACATGCGCCATTTTGTGAGCGCGATTTTAAATTGCCCCATAATTTACAGACCCATGATGAGAAAGGGGAGTTTGCGATGAAAGTGAAGAAGCAAGGGCAATTGCATCATCTGGTATATGCTTCGCATCCTTTTGATGTTGTGGGATGGGATGGCTATAATTTTCCCTACGGATTTTCCATACACAATTTTGAACCCATTACGGGAAGGGTGCACCAACCGCCTCCGGTGCATCAGACGTTTGAAACCAATGCATTTGTGGTGTGCTCTTTTGTGCCACGGATGTACGATTACCACCCTAATGCCATTCCGGCACCTTATAACCATTCCAATATAGACTCTGATGAAGTGTTGTATTATGTGGATGGGGACTTTATGAGCCGAAAGAACATTGATAAAGGATATATATCACTCCACCCTGCGGGGATACCCCATGGACCACATCCGGGCACCTATGAAGCAAGTATCGGTAAAACCAAAACAGAGGAGCTGGCTGTTATGATCGATACCTTTAAGCCTTTACAACTTACCCAAAAGGCTTTGGATATCGATAATGGGACCTATTATCAAAGTTGGTTAGAATAATTGATTATTATGGGAAACAAAATGGATCAATGAAGCCGCCAATTTAGCGGTTTGATGATCGATATCGTACTTCGGATTCATTTCCGCAATATCCATGCTGATCAATCTCTTTGAGTTTAAGATCAACTCCAACGATTCCAAAACGATGTTGGGACAAAAACCCATGGGTGAAGGGGCACTTACACCAGGGGCATAGGCCGATGAAAACCCATCGAGGTCAATGGTTACATAAACATGATCAACAATACTGATGAAATCAAGTAATTTTCGGACCACGATACTCGCGTTTTGCATTGTGAAATCCTTGTTCTCGATATAATCGACGCCTAAATCCATAGCGGTTTCGAAGAGTGTGCTGTCATTTGCATCCCTGCGTATTCCCAAACAGAGGTAGTGAAAAGGGGTATTATCATTTTTACACTCTTGCGCAATTTGATAAAATGGGGTGCCCGAGTTGCTTCCCTTTGTATCGGATCTCAAGTCAAAATGGGCATCAAAATTTATAATACCAATGGATTTAGCAGGACCAACATGATTTTTGATCCCGTTATAATGTCCGTAGGCAATATCATGTCCGCCACCGATGATGATCGGGAAAGCACCTTTTTCCAACAACAGTGCTATCTTTTCGGCAAGATGGGTCTGAATATTTTCCAATTTCCCATCCCGACATTCCAAAGTCCCTACATCAAAAAAATCAACATTCTTTTCCAAATGATTTGGAAATTTACCCAATATCGTACGAACTTCCTCTGGGCCATTGATGGCTCCGATTCTTCCTTGGTTCCTATGAACGCCCTCATCACATGCATACCCCAAAAAGGCGATGGTTTTTTTCGACACTTTATCTATATTTTCCTTTTCAAGGTTGATACACTTTACTTTTTCATGCATGTAGAGTTGTTGGCCAGAATTTCTGCCAGTCCACAATTCAGGATTTGTTACAATGTATCTGTTCATGGCTAGATGGGTTAATATTGTCTCAGAATAAATCTGCCAATAGCGAATCTTCCACTAAGTTAGGTAAAGTTATCTTTAGCGCTGGTGTGCGTTCCATTTCCCGTTTAATGGCGAATAAGGCTTCTTTGTTCCTAGCCCAACTCCTGCGCGAAATCCCATTGTTGACATCATAAAACAACATATTCTTCAATTTTCGGGATGCATCCTCGGAGCCGTCAAGGACCATACCAAAACCTCCGTTGATGACCTCACCCCAACCAACGCCACCACCATTGTGGATCGACACCCAGGTGGCGCCGCGGAAGCTGTCCCCAATCACGTTATGGATTGCCATATCGGCAGTGAACTTGCTTCCGTCATAAATGTTGCTGGTTTCCCGAAAAGGGGAGTCGGTACCACTTACGTCATGATGGTCACGCCCTAGAACGACCGGGGCGGTAATCGCCCCAGAATGTATCGCTTGATTAAAGGCTTCGGCGATTTTGGCACGGCCTTCGGCATCGGCGTATAAAATGCGGGCTTGGGAGCCGACTACCAAGTTGTTTTCCGACGCTTCGCGGATCCAAGTAATGTTATCCTGCATTTGTTGCTGTATTTCACTTGGAGCGGTTGTTTTGATTTGTTCCATGACTTTCAGGGCGATGGCATCGGTCTTTTGAAGATCTTCCGGTTTTCCAGAAGTACAGACCCAACGAAAGGGACCAAAACCATAATCAAAGCACATCGGTCCCAAAATATCCTGCACATAGGATGGATATTTGAAATCAATTTTGTTTTCGGCCATTACCTCAGCGCCTGCCCTGGAAGCTTCCAACAAGAACGCATTTCCATAGTCAAAAAAATAGGTGCCTTTGGCGGTGTGTCTGTTAATGGCGTTGACTTGTCTTCGTAAGGATTCCTGCACTTTTTCCTTGAACGTTTCCGGATCGGAACCCATGAGCACATTCGATTCCTCAAAGCTCAAGCCTACAGGATAATAGCCACCTGCCCAAGGATTGTGTAGTGATGTTTGGTCAGAGCCTAAGTGCACGAAGATATTCTCCGTATCGAACCGTTCCCAAACATTGACCACATTACCGATAAAGGCCAAGGATACCACTTCATTGGCTGCAATGGCTTTTTGTGTTCGTTCTACGAGTTCATTTAGTTCGTCGATCAATTCATCTACCCAACCCTGTTCATATCTTTTTTTTGCTGCGGCAGGATTTACTTCTGCGCAAACCGTTATACAGCCGGCTATGTTACCTGCTTTGGGCTGGGCACCACTCATTCCTCCCAATCCAGCCGTCAAGAATATTTTACCTGCGGGCTTATCGTCGTTTTTCAATACTTTTCTAAAGGCATTCATCACGGTTATTGCCGTACCGTGTACGATGCCTTGAGGGCCAATATACATATACGAACCTGCCGTCATTTGGCCGTATTGGGTCACTCCCAGGGCATTGTATTTTTCCCAATCATCGGGTTGTGAATAGTTGGGGATCATCATGCCATTGGTCACCACCACCCGAGGGGCCTCTTTGGATGAAGGGAACAATCCCATGGGGTGGCCCGAATATATATGAAGCGTCTGTTCCTCTGTCATCGTAGCCAAGTAGTGCATCGTTAATAAGTACTGCGCCCAGTTTTGGAAAACGGCCCCATTACCCCCATAGGTTATCAATTCTTCGGGATGTTGCGCCACGGCAGGATCCAAGTTGTTTTGGATCATGAGCATAATACTGGCCGCTTGTGCAGTTTTGGCCGGATAGGCATCGATGGGTCGCGCTTGGATATCATACGCTGGTTTGAAACGGTACATATAAATTCTACCATATTCCTTCAATTCCTGGGCGAATTCCTTGGCTAACCCAGGATGCCAGGCCTTGGGGAAATACCGTAGCGCATTGCGAATGGCCAATTTTTTTTCTTCCAAGGTCAATATGTCCTTTCGTTTGGGGGCATGATTGGCCTCTAAAGCGTATCCTCTTTTTTTTGGAAGTTCTTTTGGAATGCCTTGTAGTATTTGTTCTTTGAAAGTCATTTACTTTTGAAAATTTTAATTTTTTTGGCTTCTCTCCTCATCTGAAGCTTGCCCGCCGTAAGTGTGGAGGGGAATGAATTCCGACGTTGTCGGAAGAAAGGGGAGGTGCCACTGTTTATTCCAATCTACCTGTGTATACTCTTTTTTGTTCCTCCTTTGGGGACTATTGGGTTTAATGTTTATTATGAACCAACGCGCCCTTTTTCCAAACCATACAAGGTTTGAAATTTCCTTGGTTATATAAAATCTCTTTATAATCAGCGGTATGGAAAATGCTCAGGTCTGCCAAGAACCCTTTTTCCAATTGTCCCCTATCCGTTAAATTCAAAGCTGCTGCTGCTCGGAAGGTAATTCCAGCCAATACTTCGGCATTCGACAGTTTTTGAAAAGTCCCCAAGATGGCGGCTTGCGTCAGCAAATCGCCCATTGGGGCCGAACCCGGGTTGTGGTCACTCGCAATGGCCAAGGCGCCTCCGGCATCAAGGATTTTACGGGCAGGGGTAAAAGCACAGCCCAAGCCCAATGAAGCGCCTGGCAATGCAACCGCAATCACATCGCTTTTCGCCAAAAGCGCTATTTCCTTTGATGTGCTTGCTTCCA
>NZ_JBATHS010000266.1:0-4082 GCF_049667165.1 Maribacter sp. | reverse complement strand
TTGGCCAAATCCAATAGTTCATTAACTAATTGCAACAGGTTTTTACCATTACGACGGATCATTTCCAAAGATTTCTCGGCCCCTTCATAACTTTTGTTCAACACATTTGTTTTTAGGGTTTCTGCCATCCCTAAGATTACAGTCAAGGGTGTCCGGAATTCGTGGGTGATGTTCGAATAGAGTCGGGTTTTGGCCTCATTGAGTTCAACAAGCTGTTCGGTTTGGTGGTTCAAAAGTTCATTTTTTTGCCGTATTTCGAGGGTGCGTTTGTTAATCGTGGTTTCCAATGCCACATTTTTTTTCTGCAATTCCCGGGACCTCCATTTAGAATATAGGGCTACTATCCCGATCGCTCCCAACCCATAGAATACATAGGCCCACCAGCTACGATACCATGGAGGGAGAATGATAAATGAATAATTATCCTCGAACCCAAGATGATCATAAATGTTCTTAGAACGGACGATAAAATTATAATTTCCTTCAGGTAGATTCGTATAATCTTTTTTTGTTTCAAGCGTCCATGTAGACCAGGCTTTATCAAAACCATTTAATTGATATTGGTAAAGGTTTTCAGAAGGTTCTTCAAAGCTGGTTGCGGCATATTCAAATCTAAATGCGTTATCCTTGTAAGGAATTTCAATCTCCTTACTAGTTACTTTTGCCCCACCAAAAATCATAGAATCTTTTGCTATGGTTACTTTTCGAATATGGGTATTGAAATCCGATTTCTCATTGCCGGTAATACTTAAATCATGACGAATAACGCTACCACTGCCCCCATACCAAACAATATTTTTGTTTTCTGGGAAATGTGATACGCCTACGTTTTGAGTAATACGCTCATCATAATTCTTTTTTAATGAATATGACCCATCGTCATTTTTTATAGCGATGAGTCTTGATTTTCTTTCGTCTCCTCTATTTAGATCGGCGAACATCCAAACGTTCTTGTTTTTATCCTCCATCTTCAGGGAAATGCGACCATGTAAACTAAAAAGTTTTGGAATACTATCGTCTTTTAGAATACTATCTTTTTCTTTATTGTAAGAATAGACTTCATCATTAATATTGAATAACACCTTATTTCCTATCGATTTTAGGAAAAGAAAGCCCGCCGGAAGTTCTTTATTTGCTTTAAAGTGCTTTACTTTTGGATGGTAAAAATTATAAGTACTTCTTTTCGATTCAGCTTCGACTTTCCAAACTCCATCTACTTGTGATTCTAACCAAATAGTACCGTCAGAATCCTCTTTTATCGCTCTAATATCATCGTTAATGCCATTCATGGTTCCATCGTACATCCACGTTCCATTTTTGTAAACTAAAGTTGCCAAACCGTCTATTAATCCAACATAGATGCGTTTCGGGTTCTTTTTAGAACGCATGAGGGCCCCACTGGCAAGGGCATATTTTTGAACCAATTTATTTTTTGTATAAAGGAAAAGCCCGGCTCTCGTACCTACAAAAAGACTGTCTTGGAGTTCTAAAAACTGTATGGCCTGCTTTGAGATTATCTTGGTTTCCGATTTTTCAGGACCAATATTTTTAAAAACATGATTTTCTGTTTTATCCAGTTTAAGAACACCTTTGTAATTCGCCAAATAAACTTCTCCATCCTTAACATAAATATCGTTTACATATCCTTCAATACCATGTCTTTCATCAAAGATTGAAAATGGTGATACCAATTCAGCTCTTATAATTCCATTATTGGTAGCCAGCCAGACGCCATGTTGATCATCTTCAAATAAATCATGAATGGTATTGCTCTTTAAACCATTGGATTTGTTGATTTTGTTGATGATATTTCCTTTAGTGTCAATGGTAATAATTCCATCAAGTCTGGTGCCAATTGTAATTAAATCATTGCTGAGCTTTAGTATACCATAGGCCAATGTTTTGCCAATAGATTCTGAAGATTTACTATGTAAAGGTCTAACCGTTCCATTATTGGTTACAAAAACTCCTTTGTCATAGGTTAGAATCAAGAGTTCATTCTCTTTATAACCAATTATGTCAGTAAAGGCTTTTGCTTTAGTGGAAGCTAAATCAACAATAGCTACAAAGCCGCTATTTTCCAATTTTTTAACTACAAAATTCTCTACAATATAGATTTTACCTCTAATAGGTTTAGATGGCATCGAACCCTGAATTTTGTACGTAGTGAATTGTTCATTATCCCATTTGAACAAATAATCACTTGCTTTAAAATATACCGTATCGCCTATGATATTGATACGGTTAATTTCTTTAAAATCATTGATTTTTAATTTATGTTTTAAAGAAATGAATTGCATTTCACCTACATCGTCTGGTTCTAAATAGCCCAATTCATCATATCCGCCTACAAATATTTTATTTGCCTTTGTTACGCCTAATGACTTACATATTCCATAGTTGGGCAAATAAATAGTCCTCCATGAAGATCCATCATACTCAAGAACTCCTTCGTTATTTCCAACATAAATGAGTCCTTCTTTACTTTGTGTAATAGCCCAATTTTGCGAGGCACCATCATATTCCTCTGGCGGATAATTCTGAATATAGGGGAGTCCGGTCTCCGATACGTCTTGGGATTGTGCGATTTGGAAAGTCAGTAGGGCAAAAACCATCAGGGGAACCCATAGGCGATGCCGATAGGTGTGCGGAATGATATTTAAAATGAGGGTGACCTCCATTTTTCACTTCGTTTTTGGGAACATGGGCCCAGTTGAATTTGGGGGAAACACTACTTTCATCCAGGTTGGAAAATGAATGGATTGTCTGCTGCCGTAGTAACGAATTTAATAAAGCAGCTTCCCGTTACCTGAATTAAGTGTATAAAAAGCGATCATACACGTTTAATCCGTGCCGTTCTCTGTGTAATCGGTAACCAAACGATTTAATTTAATCAATAGAATTCCCCGAGGCTCTGCCCCGAGGTAGTTCATTGCAGAGCTGTCTATTGGTCCTAAGATTCTTGTGAAAAGGTCTCAACCAACACGGTCGCCTTTTCAAGTTCATCTTTATGGACGAACACATCGACCTGCCCCAACATCGAGGAGGCAAAACCTGCCAGTCGGGCCGATTCGGCCTCATCCTTGACTACGGCTTCAATACCAACCTCATGAAGCTTGCTAACCAATAATTTTGCCTTTAAGGAATCTCCGGTGAATATTTTTTTATAGTTGGAAGTCATAGGTTCTTTTTAAGTATGCGTTAATTTCCCGTGCAAAAATAGCAAAGGCCTAAAAGGGATCATCAAATTCAACCAGTGTCGATTGGACTATACTCCAATGGGTCGCTTATGAAAGTTACCGCTTTTTTTGATCAATTCATTAAGTTTTTGCTTTAAAAACATGCCATACTTCGTATCAGATGGTACCATGGTCATAAATCTGGGTTACAAAAAAATCCATAACCTAGGTTATGGATTATATATTGGAATGTTCAGACCTAATTGGCCCAATTAATTAACATGGGGGTAAGGCTATTTCGCTAGCTGTAGTTCTTCGGGGGGATGCACTAATTTTTTCAAGTTGAATATAAATTTACAACCCTCACCCTTAGCGGATTCCAAGTTAATGGTACCGCCCATTTTTTCCGTAATTCTTTTCACAGTGGCCAATCCGATGCCATTTCCCGATTCCCCGTACCGATCCGTAGGGGCCAATACCTTGAAAATCTGGAATATCTTTTGTTGTTCCTCCTCAGGAATTCCTGGGCCATTATCAACTACCGTAAAGGTATAATCCTCCTCGTGCTCAACAACGTTAATTTTAATCTCTGTGCTCTCCTTATCGTTGTATTTGATGGCATTGCTTACCAAATTGATCAAAATTTGGTCAATGGCGGTCCTGTTCGTGGTTATATGGCCCAATACTGAACTGATTTCAATGGAGACCGAATTGTCGAATGCGAACAGACCT
The DNA here is from genome assembly GCF_049667165.1 of Maribacter sp. Classification (GTDB taxonomy): domain Bacteria; phylum Bacteroidota; class Bacteroidia; order Flavobacteriales; family Flavobacteriaceae; genus Maribacter_A. The sequence goes on along the minus strand of NZ_JBATHS010000266.1, from coordinate 171 downwards.
AGAATATCTTTCCTTAGCGCTATTAAGTTGATATACGATCCTTTTTCTTTCAGGATGGAATCACTTTTGCTATAAGCCAAAAGTCCATCGACGAGGCCCTTAAGTTGACTGGCCGCTTTTTTAATAAAGCCTATCAACATTCTTCCATCATCATCCAACTGCGTGTCATAG
>NZ_JBATHS010000265.1:0-36638 GCF_049667165.1 Maribacter sp. | reverse complement strand
TTGAAAAAACATAAAAGATAAATCTATTCCCAATGAAAGAGGTGAAAAATATATGGATGGGCACAATACTGGTTTTTGTGTTATCATCAAGTGCTTTTGCTCAAAATAAAAAAATACTAATCCCAGAATTAGATGCTAAGAAAAACACTTACATCTTAAAATTCGCTCCCGACCCCCAGAATGAAAAAGTTATTTCGGCTTATATGGAAGGGGAAACAGAATTAGATAGTTTAAGATTTAAGGCAGAAATTTCAAAAGTTGTAGAGCGAGTTATGGTAACCGTAATAACTAAAGATCCGAGTCAAGAAATAAAAATAGACATCGTAAAAAACAATTGGCACGATGTTAAAAGAAGTGGTAAGACCACAAATGGCATTTATCAAATCTCATTTGATACTGCCGAAAAATTCGGGATAGTTCTTACCAGTTCGGACGATAAAGTGCCATTTAACCTAGGAGTATGGACCAGTGGGGCAATTATACCAAAATCAAATTTATTTTATGCCGTAGATAACGCAAATTCAGTTGTAAATACGAATTTAATATCAAGTGAGGATACGGAACAAGTTGAAAATAATGGAAGTCAAAAAAATAATAATATGTTGTACTACATAGTAGGATTGCTGGCTATAATAGCCATTTTATTGGTCTTTATATTATTAAAAAAGAAGTCTAATAAAAGCAGTCTGCTACTTATACTATTTCTTTTAAGCCAAACAATAATTTATAGCAATGCTAGAAGATCAAGTTCCGGGGGTTTTCAACAAGCCATAGTGAATGCAATGAAAAATAGTGATGAATTTATGGAGGTAATCTTCAAAATGGATGATTATGCCAGTGCATTAAATGCAATTCAACAAGGAATGGACGATATGAAAAACTATCTGGATGAAATGGATAAAGATTCGAAAGTCGATTTGGATCCCGCTGGTCAACCTAGCTTACCTTCCTCTTGCTTAAGCTCGTACACCAATCGCAATCCAAATATCCAAGAATCAGATGGGAATGAGAATGATGACATTGAGAATGAAAACGACGATACTAATTTTAATGATTCGCCAAACGAAGGATCTAACCGTCAGGATAAATTCCAACCTATGGAAGCCGCTGGAGGTAATTCCAATGACAAACCCGACAACGGTCCGGGCGAATCGCAAAATTCGAGAAATGCTAAACCCCTTCGATTACCACAATATGATACACAAGGAAACTTGAAAAATCCAGGAGATTTTCCAAATGCACCCTCAAAAATAAATCCAACAAGCAATTCCCCATTAGAAAACCCGTTTATTGAAGGCGGAACTGAAAGCACCACAAAATTAATATCCCCCGAATATGATCGCAACGGTAATCTTAAAGATCCTGGTGATTATCCAAATGCACCTTTAAGGGTTGATCCTGAGACTGGAATTCCAATTATGAATCCATTTGTAGACGGTTCGGAAAGTACAAGTGTTCACGTAAGACAACCGAAATATAGTAAAGAAGGCAATCTTATTGATCCTGGTGACTTTCCTGATGCACCACAAAAGATAGATCCGAATGCACTTAATAGCCAAGTCAATCCATCAACTAACGATGGATCGGAGCAATCGGAAAACAGAATAAAAACAAAGGCAATTAGCAGTTCAGGAAATGGCGGCACCTCGGGCTCCTCTAACTTGTCTACCAACAACCCCAATAATACTAGCGGTGGAAATAGTCCTGGTTCTGGAGGAGCAGGAGGATCAAGAAATCCTGAGGGTGGGAATGGTCCTGGTCCTGGAGAAGTAGGAGGACCGGGAAACCCAGGAGATGGAAAGGGTCCTGGTTCTGGAGGCCCGGGAAGTTCCAGAGGACCAAGGGACAAAGATGATACCGATAAAAAGTCAGGTTGTGCGTGTTTAGAAAAAGCCTACAAAAAATTAGACAATAGAAGATATTTACTAGAACAATTGCGCATTATTACCGCAAATATAGACCGTTACACAGATTATAAAATAAAATTTGGCGATGATGTATCATCAGTGCATGGGGTAGTTGGTATTGTTTGGCAGAATCAGAAAATTGAAATTCTGAAAGCCATGAAGCAATTTGATATCACTTATGAAAAAAAACATGAAGAAATGATAGCTGATCTCCATCAAATTCTTCTTGAAATAGATAGATGCGAAGCTATGCTGGGTTTTGAAAATTGGTATAGCAATTCAGGTTTTATCTACTATTCATTTATGAAGGATAAATATAAAAGAAACTGATATGAAAAAGTCAATATTAACAGCTTCACTGATAGCAATATTTTGTTTCTCTTGTAAAAAGGAGATTAAAAATACCGAGCCTGGTACTGAAACCGAAACTACCCTAGAAAATACCGATGGAGTAGTGGATGACGCTGAACCTGAAATCGACATGGGCGATATTATGAATGTTGTGGGAGGGCTATTAAATCCGAGCACTACCCAAGATTCTACCAGCAAAAGCCTGTTCACCCCAAGTGGTGCGCTCAATATAGCCTACCTAAAAAGTGAGGAGGGCAAGCCGCTTCGCAAGACTTTTGCCGAGATCGCGGGGGTCTCCGAGGAGGAAGTAGACCTTTCGTTGAACATAATGCCCGATGACAATATTGTAAGTGTAAAACATGCAGAAGAAATAGAAAATGACCTGAACAATCCCGAGGTGGAAGCGTACATTAAAAGCGGGAAGGCTTCCAACAATTTTTTGGATTTAATCAATGAAAGTAAGGAGAAGGCGATTGTGCGCACGGCAAGTTTTAAAAAAAGGGCCCAAAAAGCGAAAGAACAGTTTTATAAAGACAACCCGTCCTGGTTCGCTTTGGATGAAACGACCGAAGACACCTTCATCGATTCACGAAAAGAAATGGTGTATTTGCCCTTAGGAAACTTGTCCTTTGCAGATTCGGTAGTGTACTTTCAACCCGGGCGGCCTACAGGACGCACTCCCGAAAAAGGGCTTGGCCCGGCACAGGGCAACGCCAATGCCTTTACCGATTGTGCTGTCTTGGGCATTGAAGGTGTCATGACACTATTTTTCAAGGATAATGCCATCCTGGATGTTAATGGTCCCGATATTTATGTCTTTGAAATAGGGGAGATCGAACCTACCAATTTAGAACTATCGAAAAACGGACAAGAATGGATCAATGTGGGTAAAATTGATGGCGGTACGGCCTTTGTCGATATTAAGGAGTATGTGAAACCGGGTGAAACTTTTAACTATGTGCGATTTACGGATTTGAATACCCAAAGCGGACAACCAGGTGCCGATATAGATGCCGTCGCCGCCATCGGTGGGGCATTACGTATGAATTTGGACAGTGCCGTACTCTTTGAAACCGGAAAGCATGTACTCAAAGCAGAAGGTATTCTGGCCATAAATGCCCTTGCCGAACAGATGAAAAATTTGCAAAAGGGAACCATCACGGTCGAAGGACATACCGATGATGTAGGGAGCGATACAACCAATAAGACCTTATCCCAAAAGCGTGCCGCCAGTGTCGCGGCCGAACTAAAAAAAGCCATCAACAAACCCGCATTTAAATGGAAGGAAATGGGCTATGGGGAAACGAATCCCATTGTGCCCAACGATACCGATGAAAACAGGGCCAAAAACCGAAGGGTGGAGATTTTGGTGACACCTTTTTAGAATCATGTTAACCTTTTTCAATTTGAAACATTAATTGGAAAACACGATAATATGAAAACCTTACAAATCTTTCTCGGTTGTACTATTTTCTTTTCAATACTTTCCCTTGGGGCACAGCAAAAAAAGGCCTATTCAAAGGAGCACTTTTTAGTTGAACTTAATGATAAAATTGCACCGACGATACTCATGCATTTTAAAAAGGATAGTGCCTTGTGCTCAATATCAGGTAAGAATCGGCAATTTGGATTAAAACGGCAAACACCAACGAAATTTTTGGGGATGGACTCCAAAAATCCCAACGGCAGATATATAGGACCCATTTTTTGGCTTTATGGATTTGATAGCATACGATCATCATCTGCCTCCTTTGAGTTGGATTCTTTAAATCAGTTACATCTTGTCATCAGCTTTGATAACCAGGATTCCATCGTAATTGATTCAGAACAAAATGTAATTGGTTGTTTCACTAGACCTTCGGATTTTCAGCCTCATAAAGTGGCTTGGTCAGGGAAGAAACAAATTATAGTAGGCTTTGGGCAAATCTCGGAAGGGAATAGACACAAACTTGAGGTAAACAATCTTTCCTTAAAGGGAAGTTTCAACAGAATGGACAATTATCCTTTTTCCATTTATTATGTGAAACATTTGGAAGATTTTTTAAAAAGGAAATTGACTGAAGTATTTCTAGATCAAAATATGAATAATACCATTTTAGGAATTTTAACGCCCCCGCATTGACCTTTGGCCAAGCCTCCTAAGCAATAAACAATAGGATCAAAACCCTCAAAAGGATATGCCCACAGTGATTAAAACGCCGCTATTTGGAAGTGCAATTACCCACTTTCCCCAGAATTTTTAGCCGGTCAAATTGTCTTTTAGGGTTTCTGGAGAGGTAGGCTATATCCTCAGCTTCAAGAATCTACATTCCGAACAAGGTAATTACTTGTATGTCTTAGAGGATAAAGAATAGGTAACGCGGATTAATGCGGATCAACAGGGCCAATTTATCATTGGAATTAAAGAAGAAAAATCAAAAGATATTACCCTTCATTTGACTAGTACTTTCAAGCAGCATTAATTCTGATTTGTTGCATTATCCGAATTTAGGATTGATCGTTTACCCCCAATTGATTAAAATTTTGAACCAAGCTTTATCACTGCAGTTCTTTTAGATGTTAACCTTTTTGAAAAGAAAACATCAAGTAAAAACAAGAATTAATAATAATTTTAAAACAATACATTATGAGAACAATTCTAAGTACAATCGCAGTAGTATGTATGGTCTTACCAGTTAAGGCCAATGACCTGAAAATTCATATAGAACATATGAATATCGACCCAAGCACAACAATAATTGCTGATAATCTTGACCTTTTAAAAATCAAAACAAAAGATGGCAGCTGGTATAATATGACTGGATCTGTGACCATTGTCAAAGGGCCGACAAGAGGAGATGTTCCAGAAAGTTTTGATGCTTCATTTCGAAATTCTGAGGTACTTACCTATCCCGAGCGTGATTATATTCAAGCCAATGTTCAGGCAACGCGTAACGATAACAATCGAAACAACGAAATTCGAATTTATGTGCATCAAGACAGTCGAGCACGCGGCAAAGTGGACAAAAACAATATTAAAGTAAACTGGAAAGGCAGTGATGTTGGCGAACTTGACGGCAAGCTATCAAATGTTACCGTAATCTATCAAAAAAGTAGCATTCTAATTACAGGCACCATGCAAAAAGGCAGTTACACCTTAGGGGTTAGCGTTGCCATTACACATGGCGGAAGATTAATCTAAAAGAATATAAACGAGCACGTCTTTTTTGATTAAAAAGAGACGTGTTGTTATGTTACATAATGCACTATATACAAGGTTTTAGGCCATTGTTACATATATCATGATCATTGTTACATATGTTATAAACTAATCTGAAAATCAACTTTAGCTTTGTAGTAATCGATATAGAAATAACCTTTGAAATTTATATTATGAAAACAAAACCAATCATTATCATTGCATTTGCAGCGCTTCTGATGGCTTCCTGCATAAAAGACCATATAGGTTCTGGACCAGAGAAAGTTGAACTTACCGAAGAAAACTATCTTTTATACAATAATCTTTATGAGCAATTTGCTACAGAAGAAATCGAAAGAATAGATGCTCAAATTAGTAAGCTGTCATTAATTTCTATGGATAATTCAGGGTATGATGACGCCCAAAAGCAAATTGCATCTTTGAAGGTAAATCGCGCATTTTATAAAAACTTGATTCCCGCATTACAAAGTGCAGGGTCAATTAATGGAATCATTAGACCTTGTGGAAGTTATCCTCTTGGTAAATGTGTTCCTGTTGCTCTTGAGTTTATTGTTTTTCCAAATACAGTACTACAAGCATTTGCACGTGTACAGGATACAGATGATATAGATACTGGCTCTGCCTCTAACCTACAACCATTACCAGGTTTTGAGAAAGATTACAGCTATTTACGGATACCCGTTCAAAATTCGCAAAATGAGCTTAAAATAACCATAGCCACAACAGACATTCAAGAAAACAAAGCGTCTTTCAAAGTTGTAATAGGATTCTAGAAACCGGAAATTTCCTTGTAAATTAGCCTTCGAACCTCGAAGGCTTTTTCAATGAAACAAATTATCCTTTTATTTAGTCTTGCGACAGTTTTACAGGCATTTGGCCAAGATTCGATCTATCAAAATACGATGAAGTCATTGCATGAAAAATTGGAGCCACACTATTTTGTTGAAAAAGATTCCGCGTTTTTCTATCTCGATAAAATTAAAATATTAGCAAAAACAAAATCAGCCATAAATGACGAGATTGAAGCGTTATTCAGTGAATGCGAACTGGCGAGTTATTACTTTGATCTTTCAAAAACGGAATTCAATTTAAACGAACTGGAAAGGCTTTTAAATGAAGCCGAAATTAAAAGTTCTATTAACTATTTGACCTTTACATACACATTTCTTTATTATAGAGGTGATTATTTTCTTAAACTCTACGAATACAAAAAATCACGTGAGTGCTTCGAAAAAATCGTATCAGCTATTGAGCAAATACCTATTACTGAAAGAAATTCTATGCAAAATGACCTCTACTCTGGCTCTTTTAGCTTTCTGGGCAAGGTATACATGGAAGAAGGAAAATACGAACTTGCAGAACAGCTTTACAAAAAAGATATTCGTTATCTACTTTCCAAATATCCAATTCAAAAGGAACATTTGTATGACAGTTACAATTTATTAGGAGAAGTCTTAAAAGAGAAAAAATTATACAAAAACGCGAACGATTTTCTAATTCCATCGATAAATTACAATCTAAGGAACAATAACACAAACACGATTATTTCCTCTGCCTTCAACATAGCGGAAAATTATAACCATTTAAATCAGAAAGACAGTGCTTTGTTCTATTTAAAAGTGGCAAAATCCTATATAGATGAAAATAATTACTTCCTACCGCGTTTTCACCAAGAGAAAGGAGATTTTTTTGAACACCACAAAGAGTATAACAAAGCTATTGAAGAATATGAAACGGCATTACGATTAAATATAGAAAAACTAAAAAGTAATTCCCATATAAACATACCTATTTTACACAACAAAATAGGATATGTTTTTTTAAAGGAACAACAATTGCAGAAAGCACTTGATCATTTTGATTTAGGATTAATAGAATCGAACAAAATCTCAAATAACAAAAGTATTCTGCTTAAACTTCTCAAAAACAAATCACTTGTTCTTAATCGCATGGATTCTAGCAATGGATTTTTAAAATCAATTGAAAATGTTGAACAAGGTGTAGTCGTACTTGACAGTCTAAAACCATCTTTTAAAAGTCAGTCCGATAAATTGTTATTGATTGATGAAAGTTTCCAGTTATTCGAATCAGGAATAGAGGCTTCATACCAACTATTTATTACAGAAAGAGATAGCTCCTACCTCGATAATGCAATTGAATTTGCCGAAAAAAGCAAAGCCGTACTGCTTTTAGAAGCACTACTAAACACCAAAGCCAGCAAATTCGCCGATATCCCTGAAGATTTGCTAGAACATGAAAATCAGCTTAAATCGAAAATCACCTTCGTGGAAAAAGAAATCAATAGCTCAAAAACAACATCTCCAAAACTTGAAGATCAATTGTTCGAACTAAAAAATGACCATCGCTTCCTCATCCAGAATATTGAAACGAACTACCCTGATTATTACGATTTAAAGTACAAAAGCGAAGTCATATCGGCGACTAAAACACAACAACTTTTAGCAAATAATGAAATAATAATTTCTTATTTCTATGGTAATCAGGGCATTTATGTAATAGGGATTAGCAAAGATTCAAAGAAGTTGTATAAAATACCTTTAGAAGAATCGATCGAAGCACAAATCCGATCCGTCCGACAAATGCTGGGAGACCCAAAATCGGATATTTTTGAGCTGGCAAAGAAAAGTTATTCCCTGTATGATAAACTATTACAACCAGTAATTGAACAAACTGATAAAACAAAGCTAATTATTATTCCGGATGGTCTATTGAACTACCTCCCTTTCGGAAGTCTTAACACAAAACCAGACGGAATTCATTATCTCATAGAGGACAAGACAATCGCCTATGCCAACTCTGTGACCTTATGGGCCCAACTCAAAGAAAGAAAAAATGGAAATATTAAATTACTGGCTTTTGCACCTAGTTTTGAAAATAATTCTAACATTTCAAGTGAAAGATTTGGCAAGCTATTGCCCTTACCCCATAATACTAGAGAAGTTGAACAAATATTAACTTCATTTAAAGGGGATTCTTATTTGAATTCAGAAGCCTCACTTTCAAACTTTAATGTATCTCTTCCAGGACACGGCATACTTCATTTGGCAACGCATGCCATTTTTGATGACAATACGCCTGAATATTCCTATTTGGCCTTTTCCCAAAATGGTAACACTACAGAGAATCTACTCTACGTAGCCGATCTCTATAACCTACAATTAGATGCCGATCTGGTAACCCTAAGTGCCTGCGAAAGTGGAATAGGAGATCTTAAGCGCGGCGAAGGCTTTCTGAGCTTGGCACGAGGCTTCTTTTATAGTGGGGCGGCGAGTATTGCCAGCACCTTGTGGAAGATCAACGATGCCAGTACCACCACATTAATGCACGGTTTCTATAAAAATCTTTCCCATGGGGATTCCAAGGATGTAGCCTTGCAAAAAGCACAGCTAGGATTTTTGAACGCCAATCGTGAAAACGGTTTATCACATCCGTATTACTGGTCTGGTTTTGTGATTTCCGGTAATACGGTTCCACTTACTAATCCCAATAACTGGATTTGGATGGTAATTGGTGCCATCCTGGTATTTGGTGGTGGATTTTACTATTTACGTAAAAGAAGCGCCTAGTCCAATTCTTTGAGCAGTGCTTCTGCTTTCCCCTTATTGTATTCATATTTGGTGGTGAGTATTTGCAAGCTGCCCACCGCATTTTCCTTGTCTTTTTCTTTTAGATAAATCAAAGCCAAGTACCAATATGATTCTCCAACAAAATTTGTGTCCGCAGCGATTACTTTCTGAAAGTCTTTTTTTGCATCTTCCAATTCATTCAAATTCAAATGCGATTGTGCCCTATAAAAATCAAGGTATTCCTTATTATCAACGGATATCTGCGCAAAATTTTGAAGTGCAGTATCGTAATCGCCCGATTCATATGCGACAAAGGCCTCCCGCTCTTTGGTTTCTTCGCCCTCACCCCTTGTGATCGTATAAACGGTATTGGGATATTCCTGAAAATTGGCTGCGTAGAGCTTTGAATAGTTCGGTCCGGACATTAGGTTATAACCCAGCCATCCCAAACCAACCAACAACGCTATGGAAGCCGCAATCGACCAATTACTAAAGGTCCATTTTGAAGGGTTATTTTTGTCCTTCGCGTTGATCTCCTTTTCAAAACCAATCAATTTATGCTTTAGATTTTCATTTTGGTTTTTCTTAATAACACGCTTCAGGTCGTTTTCAAATTCGAATTGGGCCTTGAACTCCACATCGGTCTCCAACAACTGGTGGAATGTCTTTTTCTGCTCTTCTGTGAGTTGGTTTGAAAAAAACTTATATAATAATTCTTCCTTATCCATAATCAGTGGGCATTAACTTGGATCCGTTCTCGTAATGTTTTCATACAACGCGATTTTGCAGCTTTTACGACGTTCTCGCTATTATAATTTTCAGCCTCCATGATTTCCTGTATGGTAAATCCGCGATAGTAAAAAAGGGTCAAAAGTTCCTGACATTGTTTTCCAAGCGTTCCAAAATACTTTTGCAACAACTTTTGCTCATGGCTCATTTCCGGTTCATTCATCGCAATGCCCGTAATAAGTTCATCTTCTTTGCCTACCAAGGATAAATTGTATTCAGAACTTATTTTTTTCTTGTTTTTCTTCATCCTTTCAAAAATCAAGTATTTGCCTATACTGAAAAGATAGGTAGAAATGCTGCTAGTGAAGCTTTCGATCTTTCCGGTCATAATGTTGTCATAGAAAATAATGTACGCATCTTGGTAGACATCAATATTCTCTTCATCAGACAAATTGTATCTGCGGGCAAAGTTCAAAAATTTGTCACGATTCTCCTCATACACCTTGCGCAATACCTTATCGGAACCTTTCTTGAGTTCTTCCAGCGTTATTTGTATTTGCTCTACTTGCACTTTAATGGTTCAGGTTGAAAAAGGTTAACTACTCACTAAGCTAATTTAACATTTTTATACCCTTATGCACACTTCTTTTAATACAATTGTGGTAGTCCCAGGTATCTGTAGTATTCGTATTACACTAATTTTTTATAGAATATGTGATTCTGGCTTTTTTCAACTATCAAAATTACACCTTGTGTTAACCATTCCCAATTTGAACCATAAAGGAATAAACCTTTAAAACAAAATAGTATGAAAAATGTCTTTTACAAATCAATGAATATAGTCGTAGTATTGGCAATGGTATTAGCGGTCTCATGCGCCAAAGATGGGGAAGATGGCATCGATGGACGTATAGGGCCGGAAGGGCCGAGGGGAGAACAAGGACCAAAAGGAGATCCCGGGGATAATGCCCAGGTTGAAGAGATAGCAGTATTTGGACAGTGGGAAGTCATCGAGGGACAATTAGGTGTTGATGCTTCCAAATTACTATATCTAAATGAAGACAACACCCTAAATATTCTTTCCGAGGATCAAATGGGCTTTAAAAGAGCATATACCACCAATATCACAGTTACAACCGACCAGATTACCATGAGAGACGAATCTTATGGAGTCTCCATTAACAATTATATATTGGATAATGACCTATTGACCATAATTCCTCCGGGAGAAGCCGAACCTACAGTGCTGCAAAAAATTGAAAATGGTCCAGACCCTTCTGAATGGGTCAAATCCCTGACCATTCTAGATGAGGGGGAAGTACCGTGGGACAGGGAGGTAGATATAGCCTTTGATGGCGAATATCTTTTGGGGTTCGATGAAAATGAAAGTAGTATTTTGAAGATCAATCCCGTTGATTTTTCAATTGTCGATAATATTGCCACCTCCCGTTCTGCCTATGCCGTAGAAATCGAAAAATCGGACGCACCAACAAGACAGCTGTTCCAGAGTAGTAATGGTAGTTCCAATTTTTTCTCCTATATCTATTCCTCTAACAGTTTGTACTACACTTCGGAAAATCTTGGAAGTTGGATTCGAGGTATTGCCTCAATCGAACCCGGATTACTCTGGGCTTCCAGCTCAAGTATAAATGCATTATACCATTATAAATCAAATGGATCCTTATCTCCCGGTGAAATTTTAAAAACTATTCCTCTTGATATAGAGCCTGGAGGACTTGATTATAGAAATGGCTACCTCTATATCACCGAACGAAATTATATACACAAATGCCAGACTACACCAGAATTTAAAGCTTTGGAAACCTATGAAGTCAAAGGTCATTCCATTGATGGAATCACCTTTGATGGCGTCAATTTTTGGTTAAGTGCAAGATCCTGGGAAGAAAATAGCCATAAACTTCTAAAAGTTGACTTGCTATTATAATATAAAACAAAATCCCTTGTCAATTTCAAAGCGAGGGATTTTTCCTTTTTTGAATTCATTGTAATACAATACTCATATTAAAAAATGAATGATAATGTTAACCTTCATTTTGAATTACCATTAAGTATAAAAGAAAAACAGTTAAAATCCTCGATTATGAAACTATCAAAACTAATTACATTGATCCTTTTGACATTTGTGATATCGTCTTGTCAAAAAGAAGAACTATTTGTTGAACCGACCAATGCCCTACCAGAAAATACGGTAGTAGCCGGAAGAGCTTCACTGTACCCGAGTATCTCATTGGATTTCAATCTTGAAAGCTCAAATAGTGCTATGGGCGGATTTGCGGGGCAGTCCATGACCCTGTTCAATGGCTATCTATGGCTAGTGGGTGGGGATAATGGTAACACACCACCATGGACTTCGAATTCAGAGGTATGGCGAAGTCCGAATGGCAAAGATTGGAAACTTGTCACTTCAAATCTATTCGCTGAGCGCCGCAATCATTCGCTACTTGTTTTCAAGAAAAAAATGTGGTTAATAGGTGGCATCAACAATGCCGGGGAGGTATTGAGCGATATTTGGAATACGACCGATGGCATTCATTGGAAACGCGTAAACTCTTTGAATCCCTTATTGGATATTGGTCAAAACAGTTCCGTGGTATTCAATGATAGAATATACGTATTTCGCGGGAATGGCCGCGCGAATCAGGAAGTTTGGTCTACTTCGGATGGAAGCAATTGGCGTATGGAAACAGACAATGCCTTCCCTGTTAGGAGTCATTATAAAACAGTTGTTTTTAATGGTTTTATCTATGTCTATGGGGGCTGGATCCGCGGAGGTGGATTGACCAATGAAGTATGGGCAAGTCCGGACGGAAGCTATTGGTATCAAAAGAGACCGGCCGACGCTATTTTTGACGCTCGAATCAACCATACGGCAACCGTATTTGATGGAAAGGTATGGGTTATGGGTGGACAAAGTTGGGCTGCTTCCGGCACGCGTACCTTCTATGGGGATATCTGGTATTCCACGAATATGAAATATTGGTCAAAGTATGACGGAAAAACACCCTTCCAAAAAGGCCTACACAGTCATGAAAGCCTGGTTTACGAAAACAAACTATGGATATTCGGCGGATATAAGCCCGATGGCTCCATGGCCGACATTAGCACCAAAAACATCTATAGTGTAGACTAATCCCAACTTTAACGATGTACTAAAACCGAGTAAAATATCTCGGTTTTTTTTGCACTCATGTTAACCTCTTTAAAGGGCGTCCATAAAGAAGGTATAATCTTAAAAACAAAAAATATGAAAAATGCGATCAAATTTTCAAAGTACTTTTTAATGTCATTACTCACCATTTGTATCATTTCCTGTGATGGGAAAGATGGCGCGGATGGTGTAGACGGGATTAACGGGGCAGCAGGACCCGCTGGTGATAACGGCGAAGACGGCAACGCCAACGTCAATACCTATGTTTACGACCTTTCCTCCGAATCAGGTAGTTCAATTCCCGTAGATTTACCAGATCTCACTCAAAGTGTAATCGACAATGATCTCATTATTGGCTATCTACAAAATGGTGCTGGAAGCGGTACCTATTACCCAGTACCTGCAAGTGTCTGGCCGAATGGCACTGGTGGATTCTATGATATAGCCGTTGATATTGCAGTAGGAAAATATTGGGTTCATTTTTATCAGGTTGGTACCCAGACATTCATGGATGTAACTAGTGTAGAATTGGGCAAACTTAAAATCGTTATTGCCGAATCGACCAATACAACTACAGGTAAAAGCGGAAAAGAAAGTATTCGTGAGTCATTGAAATCAGCAGGAGTCGATATTAATGACTACTACGCCGTTATGGATTATTTTGGACTTGACTATTAACACTCCCGTTATATTGAAAACAAAAAACCGAGGCTTACACCTCGGTTTTTTTAGTTTATGATCTCCGCTTCAAAAAGCTGTGAGAAATGTTTCAATAGTTTTTGCTTTACCTCATCCATATCCACTTCCTTTTTGCCAAGCTCTACATTCAAGGAAGTAACTGCCTTTCCTTTGATCCCACAGGGAATCATCAGATCAAAATAGCCCAGATCAGCGTTTACATTCAGTGCAAAACCATGCATTGTTACCCATCGGCTGGCGCGAACCCCCATGGCACAGATCTTTCGGGCGAATGGAGTACCGACATCCAACCAGACCCCAGTTTCCCCTTTGGAACGTTCTGCTTTTACCCCATATTCGGCCAAAGTCAGGATGACCATTTCCTCCAACAGCCGAAGATATTTATGAATGTCGGTGAAGAAATTATCCAAATCCAAAATAGGATATCCTACAATTTGTCCAGGTCCGTGATACGTGATATCCCCTCCCCTATTTATTTTGTAGAATTTGGCCCCTTTTTCGGCCAAGACTTTTTCGTCGACCAGCAGATTGCCGATATCCCCGCTTTTTCCCAGCGTATACACATGGGGATGTTCCACAAAAAGAAAATGATTCGGTGTCGAAACTTGTGTTTCTTCCCGTCTATTCTTGATCTTAATGGCTAAGGTTTCCTGGAATAATTCCTCTTGAAAATCCCAAGTTTCCTTATAATCCCTAAGGCCTAAATCCTGAAGTACCACATTCTTGTTCATCGCATCAAAGGTATATAGTACATTTTTGACATTCAATCCTCCAACTCAACCTCGATATTCAAGGTATCCGGATTTTTCATATACGATAGAAAATCAATCTCATAAAATAAGGTCTTGCCATCTGCACTATAGGTAGCCGCTTCAATAGACGAGGATTTCACTCTTCTCGGGAAATGGTATTTTAGCTTGTACATAGAGCCTGAAAGAAACATCTCGGCCCCGGCCAAACTATCAACGCTTTGTTGTTGCAATAGACTATCGACAATCCTTGCCGTTCGTTTAAAGGTGTTCGCTTTAAAGAAATATTCTACTTCGGTACTCTGATTGCCCATTCCCGCAGGTGAGGCCTGGTTCTGTTTGCCTGGTCCGATGCTACTGGCTTCCTGAAAGGTATTGAAGGCATCACCTACTTCATTTATGTGCTTGAAATCACTGTACATATCGAACTTCATCTCCTTGGTTTCAGGATTCACGACCATATGAAGGTTAAAAGGTTCCAGTTTCTTCAATTTAGCCTGTTCCGCTGGCGACAAGGTTGCAATGCTGTCCTTCTTTTCCGCTAAAAAGGCCTTGAATGATATAACCGAGTCTATGGCCTTCTCCCCACTTTTCATCATTTCATCACCCGCCATATCCATCATTTCCGAACCATCAAAATTGATCGACAGTTTTCCTGAACCATCATCGTTTAGATAAATTTCTTCTGTAAAATTACATGAGAATCCAAGGGCCATTACGAGAAGCAATGACCAATAACGTAATTTGAACATATTGTACTTAATTTGGATTATTGAGGATGACCAAGGCCGCAATAACGCCCGGTACCCAGCCACAAAACGTCAAAAGTAAGACAATTAAAAACGACCCACAACCTTTTCCGATGACCGACAGGGGTGGGAATATAATTGCCAAAAGCACTCGAATAAAACTCATTGTAGTAGGATTTATTGATTGATACCGCCCTTCTGCGGGACAGGTGTACCAATAGGACGCAAAAGCTTCCAATTTGTTACAGTACATATTACTGAAAAGGTCCTTCAATATTGAAGGACCTTTTCTTTTAAAAAATAAGCCGTCTTATAACAAGACATGGGGGATTTTTATTTTGTATCCACAATTTAGTCAGCAGTCTCACAAAGGCCTTGAAGTGTATCCTCAATATCACCAGGTGTGCTCATTATTTTCATAAAGGTACCCATGGTCAAATCTGGCCAATGCAGCGCTATCCTATATTTACCATGGAGCATGGTTGCCTGAGTACCTTGTAAAATGATCTCATACGGCAAGGCAGCAACATGATCTGTCCCGATTTTTGGTAAAAAATTGGGCTCCCCGTCTTCCTTGCTACTTAATCCGACCCCAAAGACAGCAACCTTATTTTCGGGGAACACTAATTTATAGACTTGAACCGTATTCCCTTTTTTTGATTTCAGATTACCCTCGATTATTTTCAGACCTTCTTCAAAGGAAGAAAACTCGTTCAATTCGACAGGGTCTGAAAAATAGGGCATCATAATCTTATAATGATAATTTTTCAATTTATCAGCAGCAACGGTACCACCAAATGGTTTGAATTCATTGCCAATTGAAGAAAAAGTCGTCTTTAAATCGGCACTGAACTTTTCAAAAACCCCTTTGTAAGTCCCGTAATTATCCCCTAAATAAGCTCTTAAAATGTAATCTGGGTTGGTATAGGAAATAATGATCTTCCCACCTTTACTTACAAAACCGACTTTGAATGCCGCTGCAAGGGCACCTCTATCCTTAATTTTAACGACCGTGTTTTTTAAATCGTTATTTGTAAATACGACGACCTTATAACCAGTACTATTCATAGGATTATAGGAGCCCAATATGGAATAGGAATTTTCCTTTAAAACTTTAATCACGTTGTCAGAGGCCTGTTGAATGGTCTCACTGGTTTCTCCAATTTTAATATACGGTGCCAATTCTTGTCCCGTTAAACTAGTATTGAAACATAAAAGTGCGAAGAAGCTTAGTACTATGTATTTCATTGATCAAGGGTTTAAGTGAGCGTACAATTGATGACCTATGGATTTTTAATATAAAGGCCTGCCCATCAAAGCATAGGAACATATAACCTAAATATCCCAGCTAAGACCCTACAAAACAACCACAGAAAGGCTGGTGATTCTATGATATTTGTCATGAAAAGCAAAACAAACCTTAGAATTAAGCCTAATAATCAAAAAGTCTCTTTCCACTTTATTAAAAAATGTAAATTTGCGATTCAAAAAATTACTTAATGCAACTTTCAGAACAAGAAATCATACGCCGGGAAAAATTAACCAAACTCAGGGAAATGGGTATCAACCCGTATCCGGCAGCCTTATATCCAGTAGATGCTACGTCTAAAAGCATCAAGGAGGAATATGTTGAAGGCAAGAAAGTTGTTATCTCCGGTCGATTGATGTCTCGCCGAATACAGGGGAAGGCCTCATTTGCAGAATTACAGGACAGTGCTGGTCGCATACAGGTGTATTTTAATCGCGATGTAATTTGTCCTGAAGAGGATAAAACCAAATATAACGAGTTCTATAAAAAGTTGCTGGATATTGGTGATATCATTGGGGTTGAAGGTGAACTGTTCACCACCCAAGTAGGTGAAAAGACAGTAATGGTAAACGACTTCAGTATGCTAAGTAAAGCCCTGCGCCCGCTACCTTTGCCTAAAAAGGATGCCGAGGGGAATGTGCATGATGAATTTAATGACCCTGAACTTCGCTACCGCCAGCGCTATGTTGATTTGGTCGTGAATCCGTCAGTAAAAGAGACTTTTATAAAGCGCACCAAAATCACCCATAGTATTCGTGAATTCTATAACCAAAAAGGGTATTTAGAGGTTGAGACCCCTATTTTACAACCTATTCCCGGGGGGGCAGCCGCCCGTCCTTTCCTGACACATCACAATGCCCTTAGCATGCCCTTGTATCTGAGAATTGCCAATGAGCTTTATCTAAAAAGATTGATTGTGGGTGGTTTTGATGGTGTATATGAGTTTTCCAAGGATTTTAGAAATGAGGGGATGGACCGCACCCATAATCCTGAGTTCACCGTAATGGAACTTTATGTTGCCTATAAGGATTATAATTGGATGATGGACACCACGGAACAACTGTTGGAAAAAGTGGCCATCGACGCCAACGGCAGCTCTAAAGTCACCGTGGGCAAGAACGAAATTGAATTTAAGGCACCCTATGCCAGAATACCCATTTTGGAAGCGATTAAAATACATACCGGGGTCGACGTGGCCGGAATGGACGAAGTTGAATTGCGGGAAACCGCCAAAAAATTAGGTTTGGAGGTTGATGAAACCATGGGCATTGGCAAATTGATCGATGAGATCTTTGGGGAAAAATGTGAACACCACTACATACAACCTACCTTTATCATTGACTATCCGAAAGAGATGAGTCCGTTAACGAAAGAACATAGGACCAACCCTGCCTTGACCGAGCGTTTTGAGTTAATGGTGAATGGAAAGGAATTGGCGAATGCCTATTCAGAGCTTAACGACCCGATTGATCAACGAGAGCGTTTTGAGGAACAGTTAAGACTTTCGGAAAAAGGGGATGATGAAGCCATGTTCATCGACCAGGATTTCTTAAGGGCCCTAGAATATGGTATGCCGCCTACATCAGGAATAGGCATTGGCATTGACCGTTTGGTGATGCTTTTGACTAATAACTCCTCAATCCAAGAAGTATTGTTCTTCCCGCAAATGCGCCCAGAAAAAAAACAGCTTGAATTATCGGAGGAAGAGAAAACAATTCTGGATTTACTGAAATCAAATGGTCAAATGGCCTTGGCCGATTTAAAAAACAAGGCTGGGCTAAGCGGAAAGAAATGGGATAAATCAATGAAAGCCCTTTCAAAACATGATTTACTAAAGGTTGAGGTCGTGGGAGACTCTAAAACAGTGCATCTTACTTCTTAACCCGGGCCTAAATTCTAAAATCCTTAAAGCCGGCCCTTCGTTTCTACTTTTGATTCGTTTTAGGGCAGTACAACTGAATGGTTTTCTTGATTTGTTCAGGGTTCCGCATTATAATTTGATCATTGTATTTCAGGGAACCGACACCCTATTTAAAAGAAAAAGTATAGTTTAGGGGTTCTAATCCAAATGCAATGAAGCTTGGTAGAAAATTGGGACTATTGCTTGGGCCCATTCTATTTTTGATTATTCTTAATTTCCCTATAGTACTGGTTTCGGAAAAAGGCGATGCCGTAATGGCCATTGCCCTATGGATGATCGTTTGGTGGATTACCGAAGCGGTATCCATTTCGGTGACCGCCCTATTACCCTTACTGCTTTTTCCGCTTTTGGATATCATTCCCATAGCAGAAGTCGGGGCGAACTATGGCAGTCCTATAATCTTCCTGTTCTTTGGGGGGTTTGTTATGGCATTGGCCCTTGAAAAAGTCAATTTGCATAAAAGAATTGCCTTAACCATCATAAAGATTACAGGAACAACACCCAACAAGGTAGTTTTGGGGTTTATGATCGCAACCGCATCATTGAGCATGTGGATCAGCAATACCGCAAGTACCGTGGTTATGCTACCAATTGCCATGTCAGTCATAGGGTTGCTTATAAACGATGAAGATGGCTTTACCAAAAGGGATAAAAACTTTGCGCTTAGTGTAATGTTGGGCATTGCCTTTTCAGCAAATGCAGGAGGTATAGCCACGGTAATTGGGACGCCACCCAATTCTGTCATGATCGGCTTGTTGGAAAATGAATACAATATTGAAATCTCATTTTTAAAATGGATGGTCATCGGCGTACCCTTTTCAGTTGTCATGATAACAATCAGCTATTTGGTTCTGGTGAAATGGATGTTCCCAAGTGGACAATTGAAGTTTTCGGCATCGAAGAATGTTATCAAGGAGGAGCTGGAAAAATTAGGTCCCATGAGCGGGAAGGAAAAAATGGTTTTGACCATATTCGGAGTGACCGTGTTTCTTTGGATTTTTAGAACCGTGATCAATAAACTGGTTCCAGGCCTGGGGTTAACGGATACGATGATCAGCATGCTGGCCGCAATATCCTTATTCGCGATACCTTATAACTTCAAAAAAGGGGATTTCTTGATTTATTGGGGTGACACCCAAAAATTGGCCTGGGGCATTCTCGTACTTTTTGGCGGTGGCTTGGCATTGGCCAAGGGAATGAATGTGAGCGGAATTGTTGACCTTGTCGCAGATGCCATTGCGTCAAGTGATATCAGTATCTTATTAACGGCCAGCCTTTTGATCTTCTTAATGTTGTTTATGACCGAGTTAATGAGCAATGTGGCCTTGGTAGCTGTTCTGGCGCCTGTTGTTGCCGGCATTGCAATAGGTTTGGAGATACCCGTCCCTTATTTATTGATTCCCGTTACCATGGCCAGTAGTTGCGCCTTTATGCTACCCATGGCAACCCCTCCCAATGCCATAGTATTTGCCAGTGGTCATATTAAAGTGCATCAAATGGCGCGTGTCGGTATTGTTTTGAACTTGATTTCGGTGGTCTTATTGGTGATGCTATTTCAATTTATTATTCCCCTATTATTTTAAAAGGAAACCCCCGTTATGAACGGGGGTTATTAAACAAATTTAATTATCGATACCTTATTTTGAAAGAATCGTATTTGGGTTACATCCCGCATGCACGTGTGAACTTGCATCAATCCTGAATTCGAAAGAATCACTTTCATCAATATAATTGATGCTCTGTACATCCGAAGGATAAGCATACGCATTAAATCCTTTAGGAAGATACTGCTGTGTATCCAATTCCAATACCCATTCTTCTTCACAATAATCAACAGAGTTAATATTGAAATAAAATTGATGGGCATCAAAATCCTCTGGAAGATAATCCGCTGTATCGAAACCAAGATCAATGTCCATATCTTCCTCTATATATTCAATGGTATTGATATCCAAATCTTCTGTTCCTTTTTTTAGGTCATTTGCGAACATCCCGTTCACAAACAATAGACCTGCTGTAAAACCTATTAAAATTGTTTTTCTATTCATAACGCTTGAGGTTAATTTCTAAGCAAAGGTATAACTGATTCGGGCAATAATTATTGTCCCGACCATGTTGTTCAATAGGCATTTCAGGGTATCTGATAATCAAATACACAAAAACCTTCCTCTTAAATTATCAACTTGGCAATCCTACGATATCAAGGCTATATGTTAAGCAAATTTTTGGGTTGAAAGTTAGGAAGGGAATAAATCGTCTTTTTGATGTTATTATTTTGTTAATACCCGTAAAAAGGACCGTTTACCTATAAATTTTACCGCCAATCCCCTAATAAAATAAAGCCATTGCGTAGCAATAGCTTTATTTATAGACTAATTCGAAAATTGAAAAATGATAATTCTCTACTATATAAGACTTCAATAATTACAAAATGTTACAATTTACTTCCAATTTTCACAAAGAACCGGTCTTTGGAAACACAGATTCTTGGCTTAAAGAGCGGGTATTCCGACCAAATACAAAAATATCCGATGTTCTAAAACACCAAACAACATAAATCGAATGTTTCACCATACAAAATGTCCGATTGGCAACAATCGGGAATTTCATGGTGATTCAGTAGCTATCTTTGAATAGTAAATCAAAAACCCCCATATCATGTCATATAAATTAAAAAGTCTCGTTTATTTCACATGTTTTTTAGCCTCAACATTTGCATATTATGCAATGGATAAAGAAAATAGTACCAATAATAGCAACACAACCGAAGTCGCCGAATTGAAGATGGCTCCTAATACTTTTGAATAAATAATAATAAAAATAGCTTAACCTATAAAAAGGGCCTGATTTTATCAGGCCCTTTTTATATTTATCGAATTCGTTAATAAAGTCATAAATACCCCCTCCCTATTAAACCTATTCAACCTCGGATAGTCCTAGTACCAAATCTTAAATATTAAAAACATGAAAAAAGTAATTGTATTGGTTGTCTTATTGGTAGGTTTCACCACAATGGCACAAGATAGAACTGGAGGGAAAAGAAATTCGATGAAGGATATGACCCCAGAACAAATGGCTACACTCCAAACCAAAAAAATGACCTTGGACCTGGATTTGACCCAAGCCCAGCAAACTAAAATTCAGGCATTGAACCTGGAAAATGCTAAAAAGCGAAAAGCAAAAATGGAAGCGCGCAAGACCCAAAGAGAATCAGGGGAAGCAAAAAAGCTTTCGAACGATGAACGCTTCGCAATGAAACAGGAACGTTTGGATGCCGCCATTGCCCATAAGGCCGAGCTTAAAAAAATTCTTAACGATGAACAATTCGCGAAATGGGAAATGCACCGTAAAAAAAGAGGTGGAGATGGCAAAGAGAAAGGCAATAGAGGTAAAGGAAAAAAACAACAATAAACAGGAACAGGAAAGGCGCGTATAGCGCCTTTCTTATTTTAAGTCTCCAGCAATATTTTCCAGAGCCAAAATAGTCTTATCAAGATCTTCATAGCTTAGGGCATCATTCAAGAAATAACTTTCAAAAGCACTAGGTGGTAAATACACACCTTGCCTCAACATGCCGTGGAAATACTTTTTAAAAGTGTCATTGTTCCCTTTTGCAGAAGATGCAAAATCGACAACGGGTTCATCGGTAAAGTGTACCGAAATCATACTACCAAATCTATTTATTTGATGGGGAATCCCATTTTTTGCCAAAACATCTCCCAAGCCCTTATGCAAGTATTCCGTTTTATTAGCCAAACTCTTGAATATTCCCGGATTCTTGTCCAATTCGGTCAACATGGCCAAACCGGCACTCATGGCCAAGGGATTTCCGCTTAACGTACCAGCCTGATAAACAGGTCCGTCTGGAGCCAACTGGTTCATGATCTCTTCACGGGCCGCAAAGGCACCTACAGGCAACCCACCACCAATGACTTTTCCAAAGGTGACAATATCCGCATCAATCCCCAAGGCTTCCTGGGCCCCACCTTTTCCCAAACGGAACCCTGTCATTACCTCATCAAAGATCAAAAGGATGTTCTCTTGCGTACAAAGTGTACGCAGGCCTTTGATGAATTCTTCCTGTGGGATAATACAACCCATATTCCCTGCTATCGGCTCAATGATAACTGCGGCGATTTCGCCCTTGTTCGCAAGGGTCAGTTCCCGTACGCTCTCCAAATCATTATAGTTGGCCAATAAGGTATCCTTGGCCGTACCCTGGGTCACTCCAGGGCTATTTGGGCTACCAAAAGTAACGGCACCACTTCCGGCTTGGATCAAAAAGGAATCGGAATGGCCATGATAGCAACCTGCAAATTTTATGATCTTGTCCTTCCCCGTATAACCTCGTGCCAAGCGCACAGCGCTCATGCATGCTTCGGTGCCACTATTGACAAACCGTATCTTATCGATATTCGGAACCATGGACACTGCCAATTTCGCCAATTCTGTTTCAATCTCGGTAGGCATTCCGAACGAGGTTCCTTTCTTTGCCTTATCTATGACCGCATTGATTACGGGTTCATAGGCATGTCCCAAAATAAGGGGGCCCCAAGATGCGATATAATCGATGAGTTTGTTGCCATCGGCATCATATAAATAAGCACCTTTGGCCTTTTCGACAAAAATAGGATCGCCACCGACTGCTTTAAACGCTCGAACCGGTGAGTTTACTCCTCCTGGAATATATTTCTTAGCTTCGGTAAACAAGGCACTACTTCTTTTATAGATCATTTATTTCTTGGTTAATTCGGTCTTTACGGCAATCCTTTGCCCTATCGCCAAATCATTGGAATTTAAATTATTCATTCGTTTGAGCTCATCAACAGAGATAAAATACCGTCGTGAAATGGAATATAACGTATCCCCTTTCTGCACAACATGTACCTTATGTTCATACGCTTTGGGTTCAACACTGGCTATTGCATTGTTTTGTTGAACAGCGGTATCAAACTGATGCAGTCGATGTTTTTCAATAAGGTAAATCAATTTTTGCGGATATCTTTTATCCGTGGCATAACCAGCTTGTCTAAGCCCTTTGGCCCATCGCTTATAATCGGTACGCCCATAATCGAATAAAAAGGAGTATCGAGCCCGGCTTGTTAAAAATTCGCTATGGTCCCTATACGAATACATAGGGTGGTTATACTTTCTGAAACACTCCCCTTTTTCGTCATCGTCATGATAATCATAGTCGCCTTGCCAACCCGTATGGCATTTGATCCCGAAATGATTGTTGGTCTTTACCGCCAATTCCCCTTTGCCCAAACCGCTTTCCAACAAGCCCTGTGCCAAGGTAATACTGGCAGGAATACCATACGCCTTCATTTCATACTGGGCAATTTCAGCAAATGTCTGTATATATTCCTCTACCGATCCTATCGAGAATCTTTCGAATCTTCCCGTATCCTCTGGAAGGGCATATAACCCTTTGGTATCGTATGTTGTATGGGCGTTTTTTTTGGAAATAGCCGTGGTTTCCAATCTTCCCCTAGTGGAATCGGCAGTTCGCTTCTTGGCCTTGCAACCCAAAAGTAATGTGCCTATAATTGCGATTAATACGAGTCTTTTCATCATAGTTCGATCAATGGAAGATGCTTCTTTTTCAATGTGATGTTCATTCCTGAAATGCCTTGTAATCCTCCCGTATGTACGGCCAATATCTTCGTTCCCGGCAAAAATCGATCCTTTTTCACCATATCGATCAATCCGAACAACATTTTCCCTGTATATATGGGATCTAATGGAATTTTGGTAATGTTCTTAAAATCATTTATAAAGTTTATGAGCGTCGCTGATACCTTGGCATAGCCCCCAAAATGATAATCCATTTCCAAATTCCAATTTCCCTTGGTTGCAAATTTACGAATATCTTCCTTTAAAAAATCCCCTTTTAATGCAGGGAAACCCAAAACGCGTTGCTTTGGTCCAGCAGTATTGATGATTCCAGCTCTGGTTCCCCCGGTACCAACGCAGCTGCAGATAATGTCAAAGACCTCATCCTCGCCTGTTAAAATCTCTTCACATCCTTTAACCGCCAACGGATTGGTGCCCCCTTCGGGCAATAAATAAAAACGGCCGAATTCTGATTTAAGACGGGCTAGGCAGTGTTCCGTATGTTTTTTCCGGTAATCATTCCTTGAAACGAACTTAAGTTCCATTCCCATTTCAGCAGCCATCACCAAAGTCGGATTATCCTGCCATTTATAGGTCAATTCCTCCCCACGTATAATTCCCACACTTCGCAACCCATTTTCACTTGCTGCGCATGCGGTAGCAGCTATATGGTTGGAAAATGCCCCACCGAAAGTCAAAAGGGTATCGTGTTGTTCTATTTTTGCCTTTTTTGTATTGTACTTTAACTTGCGATACTTATTTCCCGAGATCAAGGGGTGTATCCTATCCTCTCTTTTCACAAAGAGCGATACTTTTTTTTCTTCTAAGATCGGGAGGGTTACTTTTTGATTCTCAGTTCGCACTAGTCAGAAATTCAGCCTCAAAGATATTTAATAAAGCCGAAAGTTGAACGTTCAGAAATATAATCCAAGTTTTTTTCGTTGGAATAGGCTTCCCGTTCAAAACTTAAATTTTGGTATCCTTTATAGCTATCAAAATAATACAACGACCTTATGATCCATTCCGTGAAATACAAAACATAAAAAGGGACGATCAATAATTCTTTTTGTTGCTCAAGATGAATCCGTTCGTGGTTAATGAGATATTCATCCTCTTTAAGGGTGTCATTTTTCAGAAAAATGAATGGCCATAAGGACAGGCCCACGTAATTCTTGTAGAAAAAATGTTTGAACACGAGAATCATATGTTTGAGTTTTAAAGACTCATTTCAAAGATAACTGTTGAAAATCAACTGTTTATACAAAATAGGTTTTGTTACCAACAAATTCGTTTAATGAACGTTTTTTGCCTAAAACCCGATAAATAGGGATCCTTTATCCCAAACCAAAAGGCTTATCAACAAAAACCATTAATTTTATTGGCCGGAACAAAAACCATTCCACGTTAAATGAAAAATAACATCCAACCTGAAAATGGGGATTTTTACCTTTCTGAGGAAGGGTATCGGGTATTTACAAGACAATATCATTTAAAACGTGGCTATTGTTGTGAGAGTGGTTGTAGACACTGCCCATACGGTTATAACAACAAGACTAATTCACAATAAAGATGATGCCGTTCGGCACGATTTTTGAGCCTTATTTTTCATAAGACTAATTGCATTAATTCCAAAAACAATAAGCTATGAAAACAATGAAGATTCTCGCGCTGCCTTTAATGGCATTGCTTTTTTTGAGTTCCTGTGTTTCGGTTCGCGTATTATCAGATTATGATAAGGAAGCCAATTTCGACACTTTTAAAACCTATGCTTTCTATAAAACGGGGATAGATAAGGCACATATATCCGATTTGGACAAAAAGAGGATCTTAAAGGCCATTGATGTTGAACTAGGTACCAGGGGCATGGTGAAATCCGAAAATCCTGACATTTTGATCAGTATCTTCACCAAGGAGCGGGAACAAGTAGATGTATACAGTAACTACTGGGGCGGTGGTTTTGGATGGGGCTGGAGTCCTTATTATTGGGGCGGTTATGGTCCAGGATGGGGCTGGAACAGCCCTGCGGTAAGCACACGTACCCAAGGATCACTATATATCGATTTGATCGATGCCAAGAACAAAGAACTAGTTTGGCAAGGCAAAGGGGTGGGCACGTTAAGCAACTCCAAAAAAATCGAAAAGAAAGAAGCGCGTATCAGGGAGTTTGTTGCCGAAATAATGGCACAATATCCTCCAGGAACTACATCAAAATAAATTTAATAAAAGCCCTGACCATAACGTCAGGGCTTTTTTATAAAATACTATCCCTTATTTTATTCCAAGGATCATTTTTGTAACTTTAAGTCAAACCTAAATATAAGTAAGGTGACTTATAAGAGCAACCCCGTACTTGACAAACTACCCATTCATCTGCGGCAGTATATAAAGCCCCAGGAGTATGGGGAGTATACGGCCATTGACCAAGCTGTATGGCGCTATGTAATGCGAAAAAATATCGACTACCTCAGCACCGTTGCACATGGGTCTTATTTGGAAGGATTGAAAAGAACGGGCATTTCAATAGAACGCATCCCGAACATGTATGGCATGAATCGGATCCTCAAGGATATCGGTTGGGCCGCCGTAGCCGTTGATGGGTTTATACCTCCTTCGGCATTTATGGAGTTTCAAGCCTATAATGTATTGGTGATAGCCTCTGATATTCGCCAATTGGACCATATTGAATACACGCCCGCCCCAGACATCATTCATGAAGGAGCCGGACATGCCCCTATTATTGCCAATCCTGAATATGCTGAATACCTAAGACGTTTTGGCGAAATAGGGAGTAAGGCCATTTCAAATGCCAAGGATTTTGAATTGTATGAAGCCGTGCGCCATCTTTCCATAATCAAGGAGGCTTCAGGAATACCTGAAAAGAAGATTGAAGCAGCACAGCGTCATATTGAGGAATTGCAACACAATATGGGAGAGCCCAGTGAGATGGCCCTAATTAGGAACTTACACTGGTGGACGGTGGAATACGGCTTGATAGGCACCCTTGAAAACCCGAAGATATATGGTGCCGGACTTCTGTCTTCGATAGGGGAAAGTGCCTGGTGCATGACCGATAAGGTAAAAAAAATCCCTTATTCAATAGAAGCAGCGCATACTGCCTTCGATATTACCAAACCCCAACCCCAATTATTCGTAACGCCCGATTTTGCCTTTTTAAGCCAAGTCCTGGAAGAATTTGCGAATACCATGGCCCTGCGCCAAGGGGGATTGGATGGCATTAAAAAGCTTATTGAATCAAAAGAACTAGGTACGATTGAATTAAGCACAGGATTGCAGATTTCAGGTAATTTTGACAAGCTCATAGCGCATGAAAACATGCCGGTATTTTTCCAAACGGTCGGACCGACCGCACTTGCCTACCGCGAGAAAGAACTCATAGGGCATGGCACTGGGAAACATGCCAATGGTTTTGGTTCACCCATAGGAAAGTTGAAAGGAATTAACCTCGCCATAGAGGATATGAGTCCACGCGATTTAAAGGCCTATGATATTTACGAAGGAAAAACCATAACCCTTGAATTCGAAGGCGGTATTACCATCAAAGGTGAAATTCTTACAGGTACCCGCAATCTTAGAGGTGAGATCATCCTTGTGACCTTCAGGAATTGTATAGTCATACACGACGATATGATCCTTTTTGAATCTGAAGACGGACTGTATACAATGGCCATAGGACAAAACATAGTTTCAGCTTTTAACGGACCTGCGGATCTACATAGTTTTGATCTGGTATCACATCAAATCACTGAAACAACCATCAAAAAGGCAAAGGATCTTCAAGGCAGTAAACTGGAACAATTATACCAACAAATAAGGGATTTTAGGGAGGGTAAAAACACCACGATTTCACGCAACAAAGTATTTAGGGAATTAGTTGACCATTACCCCGACGATTGGCTTTTATGTGTTGAATTGTATGAATTGGCCTCAAAAAATCCCCAAAACCTAAAGGAAATGGATTTTGCTTCTGAAATAAAAGCCCATCTGGAAGTGGTTAAAGGAAACATTCCAAGAGTTGGCCATCTTATTGATGATGGTTTAAACTTGGCATCCACCAGTTGGGTACACTAGACTAGACTACCCTACTTTTAATAAATTTTATTTGCCCATTGTGATTGCTCTCATGTTCAATCACATGAAACCATTTGCAGTAATTATTGGTGGGTTGACTATCGAAAAATGGAGTGGCCTCCATAAGCCACTGGTCATCCCTATTTTTAAGTTCAGCAAGGGTAAAACCCCGTACTTCCTCCAATTGATCTGTGTAATATGTTATTGGGTTTCCTTTGATCTCCTTTCTGGCCCTGTCGCCCAATTGGCTTCCTACACTCCATCTATCCATATCCTTTTCATCAAAATCACCCCATTCCTTCCCATCAAACGTATGAATTTGATAAAATCGTTCTGTGGCAGCCAAATGCATAAGCATAGCCCCAATGCTATTTGAATCTTTATCCAATAGAAAATCCAGTTCCTTTTGAGATATTCCTTCAACAGATCTCAAAACCGTCGCCCGCATCCAATCCATCATAGATACCAAAATGCTGATCTTTTCGGTATACCCTTCCCTTTTTCCGAATTCGTGAATATTATCATTTATGGGAAAGGTACCGCTTGATGCCATATTAACATTAGGAACCAATAAACCCGCACCTAATATACCTGATGATCTTAAAAAATTTCTTCTGTCGTTCAATTGATTCTTAGTGTCCATGATTGTTGATTTGCTTTCAAGGTAAAAACAAACCATTACAACAAGCCGTTCTTTTTGGAAAGTTTAACATCAATCCATGAACAGCCGTTCGGCAAAATCTCCAGATATTGATTGCCCTTGGTATTCCAATGTCCATCCCAAGGAATTGGTCAGAATATAGAATTTTTGAAGTTCGCTGATCAATCTATTTTGGGCATTCCCTTTTAAGGAAGATGCCTCCACTTTTTGTAACAAGGAGGCCTTCACATTTTTCTTGATCTTATTATAGTCCTGCGCATTGAACTGGTTTAGGTAATCTGCTGTGACATCATAATATTCAAAATCTGGATTGACCTTTATTTCAGGATCCGGAATACTCATAATACGCAATGTCTTATGCTCCCGGTCTATCTCAAACACGATCTTGCTTAAATCATAGGCCACGGTAACCTCGGCATTTACCACCACCAGGGCTTTTTTACTTGCAATCAGGAAGGGACCAAAAAGTGCCTGTGAATCCCTATAATTATAGACTTCGGCAAAATGCCCTTCGGTCACGATCAATTTAGAGACATTATTGATCTGCTGTTCGATGAGCATGGAATTCTCCTCTAGGATGGATTTCTCATTATTATTGCTCCAATAGAAACGGAAAATCAGAATCACCACAAGGGTACCGATAACACCTATTAATATTCGTTTCATCTTTAATTTATAGATTACATCAAACCCACAGGATAAAATCTTAGGCTGTCGACAAAATCTTGCAGGCCACCCCAAACCGTTCTACGCCATGATAACATTCAATTTATGGATTGAATTCCATAAACGGGTACTGCTGTTGAAGATACGTAATTTTCGTGTTCAGTGATTTCAAAAATTCCTTATGCTCTTTAGAATCCGCATGAAAGGGTTTATGTTGCAGCCCTTTTTGGATGGCTTCGACCTGGTCCATTACCCCATTGCATTCCTCTGAAATCCAGACATCCTTGAATTTCTCCCATATATAATCCACGGCCACATCATTGGGATGCACCATATCCGATTTGTAAAAACGGTAATCCCGAAGTTCATCCATCATGATTTCATAAGAAGGAAAATATGCAGGACCTCTCGACTGCGCTCGAGGGGTCAGTACTGCATCAAGGGAAGTAATCAAATGTGCCTTACTGCGCTGATTTTCGATAAAACCATCCTTTAAATGGCGTATGGGGGAAACAGTAAAAATCACTTGTACATTCTCATTGACCGATCGAATGTGTTTCATCGTCTTTTGCAAACTTTCCGAAATTCCATTAACGGACAACAACGCTTTGGAAAATTGTTTTTGGGGCACCTTATGGCAATTGGCAACTATACTACCGTTTTTGATATTTCGATAGACCCAAGCTGTTCCCAAGGTTATGATGATATGGGTGGATTTAGATAGTTGATCACGGGTCGCATTCAGTCCGTCATTAAGGTTTTTAATCAGATGTTCCTGGGAGGCGTTACTCAAATCGGAATGCGCATCAAAACAGTGCCAACGACCATTCAGAAAGAAAACATCCGCTTCGGAATAAGATGCCTCTCTGACAGCTTTTTCAATAAGATTCTCTATCGCAAGTGGATGGAAAAAAATCCCAAATGGATTTTGGAGGAATGGAAATTTGTAGTAGTCAAACTTTCTTCCCATATTCTCAGCAAAACAAGATCCAAGAAGCAGTAGTTGACCGGAATAGTCAATTTGATTCGCTGCTGGAGTTAACGGAATTTTTGTTTGGAGGTTCATAGTTTTGATTTAGCGCTAGACCTACAAGGTTTTCGAAACCTTGCAGGACTTCTGACCTTGACGACACCTTGCAAGGTCGTTTTTCCAATAATCCAGTGTACCCTGATATCTTCTTCGAATCGCAATCCAAGTAGTCGTATTTTATTGCAAAACCTGGAGTTTCATGGATTCAGCTTAAATAATCCTTGGCTTTTGCCAGCGCTTCATCCAATCCTTCCGGCTTTTTCCCACCTGCAGTGGCGAAAAATGGTTGTCCGCCACCCCCACCTTCGATGAATTTGCCCAACTCGCGCACAATGGTCCCGGCATTCAGGTTTTTGGAAGCCACCAATTCTTTTGAAATATAGCAGGATAACAAGGCCTTGCCATTCTGTTCGGTGCCAAAAAGCAAAAACAGATTATCTTTGTTATTTCCCATTTCAAAGGATAGGTCTTTGATTCCCGAGGCATCCAAGTCCACTTTTTTGGCCAAGAAATCCACCCCATTTACCGCTTCCAATTCGGATAATAAATCGCCCTTAAGATTTTTTGCCTTGTCCTTCAATAGAACCTCAACCTCTTTCTTCAATTTGGCATTTTCAACCTGTAACGCCTCCACGGCTTTCACCGGATCCTGTGCATTGTTCAATAAATCCTTTATTTCAAAAAGACTTCTATTGTTCTGATAATAGAAATCCTTGACCGCATCCAAGGTAATGGCTTCTATTCTGCGTATTCCGGCTGCAACCGCTCCTTCAGACCTGATCTTAAAATGCCAGATATCCCCTGTGTTTTTAACATGGGTGCCCCCACATAATTCAATCGATTGGCCAAAACGAATCGTACGTACGGCATCACCATACTTTTCTCCGAACAAGGCCATGGCTCCTTCATTCATAGCCATTTCAATAGGTACATTCCGATGTTCCTGTAAAGGCAAATGCCCTTCAATCCTAGCGTTCACAAAACTTTCAACGGCACGCAATTCATCAACCGTTAATTTGGCAAAGTGTGAAAAATCGAAGCGGAGGTATTTGGAATGCACGGCAGAACCTTTTTGTTCAACATGGGTCCCCAACACCTCACGCAAGGCTTGATGCAATAAATGGGTAGCGGTATGATTGGCAGCCGTACGTTGACGTTGTTTTTTGTCGACCACCGCCTTGAACATTTCAGAAGTGTTCTTTGGTACGTTTTTGGCAAAATGAACGATTTCGTTATTCTCCCTTTTGGTATCCAAAATGTAGACCACATCCCCATTGGGAGCCTCCAGATACCCTTTATCACCTACTTGACCACCGCCTTCAGGGTAAAAAGGTGTTATATTAAAGACCAATTGGTACTGTTCCCCTTCTTTTTTGGAGGTAACCTTTCTGTATTTGACGATTTTTACAGCGGTTTCCAAAACATCATAACCCACAAACTCCTGTTCCAAATCGACAGAAATAACCACCCAGTCCTCTTTGGCCACTTCAGAGGCCGACCTCGATCGTTTTTTCTGTTCTTTCATAGCTTCATCGAACCCTTTCCCATCAAGTGTAAACCCTTTCTCCTCGAGGATCAATGCGGTAAGATCAATTGGGAAACCGTAGGTGTCATACAATTCAAATGCTTTTCTGCCAGATACTTCCTTTCCTTTGGTCTGGTTCATCACATTGTCCAATAAAACCAAACCTTGTTCCAAAGTGTGCAGAAAGGAATACTCCTCTTCCTTGACGACATTCTCGATCAATTGGCGTTGCACTTTCAATTCCGGAAAGGCATCGCCCATGGTTTCGGCAAGAACCTTGACCAAACGGTACATAAAAGGCTCCTTGGTATCCAGAAATGTAAAACCATAACGAATGGCCCGTCGTAGAATGCGGCGAATCACATAACCCGCTCCCGTATTGCTAGGCAATTGTCCGTCAGCAATTGAAAATGCGACGGCACGTATATGGTCTGCAATGACCCGAATGGCAATATCGGTTTCCTCTCCCGATGCTTCGGGATTACCATAGTCCCTTCCTGTTATGGTTTCAATCTCGCGAATGATCGGGGTAAATACATCGGTATCGTAGTTGGACTTCACTCCTTGTAAAACCATACACAACCGTTCAAATCCCATCCCGGTATCCACATGCTTTTCAGGTAGGGTTTCCAAACTAGCGTCTGCTTTACGATTGTATTGCATAAAGACGAGGTTCCAAATCTCGACAACCAATGGATGATCTTTATTTACTAGGGTAGCGCCTGAAATCTTGGCTTTTTCCTCCGGCGGGCGGATATCCACATGAATCTCGGAACACGGTCCACAGGGACCTTGATCGCCCATTTCCCAGAAATTATCCTTTTTATTGCCAAAGATGATCCGGTCTTTGGGTACAATGGAACTCCACAATTCATACGCTTCATTATCCATTTCTAAATTATCGGCATCACTACTTCCTTCAAAGACAGAGACATATAGACTTTCCTTATCGATCTTTAATCGATCGGTCAATAATTCCCATGCCCATTCAATAGCTTCTTTTTTGAAATAATCCCCAAAACTCCAATTGCCCAGCATTTCGAACATGGTATGGTGATAGGTATCCTTACCGACTTCTTCAAGATCATTGTGCTTGCCACTTACACGTAAACACTTTTGGGTGTCGGCAATGCGTTTATTCTGAGCTTTGCTATTTCCCAAAAAGTACTCTTTAAACTGGTTCATTCCCGCATTGGTGAACATCAACGTTGGGTCATCTTTTATGACCATAGGTGCAGAGGGCACGATCTTATGGTTCTTCTCCTTGAAAAAGTTTAAAAAATGGGTCCTGATTTCCTTGGAATTCATCTAAAATGGTAAGGTTTTATTAATTTTAACAAATTGTGCGAAACAATTTTTATATTTGTTTGTTATGTTAAAACGAAAGCACAAAAATAGGATAAAATCCATTCATGTCTAAAGTAAAGTACTATTACGATCCGGACACACTTTCATACCGGAAGATAGAGCCAAAAAAATCCAGGCGGTACCGCAACATTGCACTCTTCTTTCTAGGCTCATTTCTTTTTGGACTTCTTTCATTAATCTTGCTCTTGAACACCAACTTGATAAACACTCCCAAAGAGCTCTCACTGCAACGCGAGGTAAAGAATTATGAATTGCAATTCGAGCTGCTCAATAAAAAAATGGAACAGATCGAGGATGTCCTGGCCAATGTCGAAGATCGTGACAATAACATCTACAGGCTGTATTTTGAAGCAAACCCCATTCCCGAAGAACAACGACATGCAGGTTTTGGTGGGGTGAATAGATATAAGGCCCTGGAAGGATTCAATAATTCGGAAATGGTTATAGCCACGACCAAACGACTCGACATTATCAAAAAACAAATCGCAATACAATCGAAGTCCTTGGATGAAATTACCAAATTGGCCGAGGAGAAGGAAAAGCTATTGGTTGCGATACCGGCGATTCAGCCCATAAACAATGAAGACCTGACCCGTATGGCTTCTGGTTATGGTTGGCGTTCAGACCCTTTCACCAAGGCTCGAAAAAAACACTGGGGCATGGATTTCACGGCCCCTAAGGGCACACCCATCTATGCTTCAGGGGACGGCCAGGTCGCTAGGGCCGATAATAATGCCTCAGGTTATGGCAAGCACATTCGAATCGATCATGGGTATGGGTATTTGAGCCTATATGCCCATTTGAGCAATTATAATGTAAAAAAAGGTCAAAAAGTAAAGCGGGGCGACCTTATTGGATTTGTAGGAAATACAGGGCGATCAGAGGCCCCACATCTTCATTATGAGGTTTGGAAAGATGAGGATAGGATCAACCCGATAAACTTTTACTACGGTAGTTTAACAGCGGAGGAATTTGAGAACATGCTGAAATATGCCAATCAAGAAAACCAATCACTGGATTAATGCATATAGATTTACCCGAAAAACGATATTATGGTATTGGCGAAGTCGCTAGGGCTTTTGCTGTCAATACCTCTTTAATCCGATTTTGGGAGAAAGAGTTTGATGCCTTAAAGCCGAAAAAAAATGCGAAAGGCAACCGTAAGTTCACCCCTCAGGACATAAAAAACCTTCAATTGATCTATCATTTAGTCAAAGAACGGGGCTTTACTTTGGAAGGCGCGAAAATACACCTGAAAGAGGAAAAACAGAAGACCTTGACCAATTTTGATATCATCCAAAAGTTGGAACATGTCAAGAAAGAACTTGAAAAAATAAAAGAACAACTATAAATAACCTCTAACGCACACTATCATGAAAAAATGGTTAATTCCCGTGATTATATTGGCGGTAATCGCCTTTGGACTTTATCAATGGGCCGTAGGCTTCAACAACACTGCCGTTGAATATGAAGCAAAGGCCAAAACGGCTTGGGCCAACGTAGAAAGTGCCTATCAACGTAGAAACGATCTTATTGGCAATTTGGTCAAAACGGTGCAGGGCGCAGCCGATTTTGAACGGGGCACCTTGACCGATGTCATCGAGGCACGGGCAAAAGCCACGTCAACAACCATTGATGCCAATAATCTTACCGCCGATAATATGGCCGCTTTTCAAGAGGCTCAAAGTGGACTCACAGGAGCTTTAAGCAAATTGATGGTCGTTGTTGAACGATATCCTGACCTTAAGGCCAACCAAAACTTTTTGGAATTGCAGTCCCAACTGGAAGGTACTGAGAATAGGATCAATGTTGAACGAAATAATTTTAACGAAAAAGTAAACGACTACGACATTCATACCACAAAATTCCCAGGAAAGCTGTTGGCAGGGTTGTTCGGTTTTAAAGAAATGGCACGCTATAAGGCAGATGCTGGATCCGAACAGGCTCCAGATGTAGAGTTTGACTTTGAATGATAATAGGATGTCGAGGGTAGAAGAATTTTTAACCGCCAAGGAAGAGCAAGAAATTGTTCAGGCCATCCTCGATGCCGAAAAAAATACTTCGGGTGAAATACGCGTACATCTAGAGGCACATACCAAAAAGGAGCTTCTAGAAAGGGCCAAGGAAGTATTCCATTTTCTCAAGATGGACAACACCAAGGAAGAAAACGGCGTACTTATCTACGTTGCTGTTAACGATAAGAAATTTTCGATCTACGGTGACCGGGGAATTGACAAGGTCGTTCCTGAAAACTTTTGGAACAGTACCCGGGACACCATTGAATCACATTTTAAAAACGGGAGGTTCAAACAAGGTCTTATTGAAGGTATATTGAATGCTGGCAAGGAGTTGGAGACCCATTTCCCATGGCACCATGGTGATATAAATGAACTGAGCAATGAGATATCTAAAAACTAGTTTACTCATATGGATTCTACTCTGGTGTACAAGTACTTACGCCCAGTTCCAAATCCCTGAAAAACCAGCGCTGGAAACCAGTGTTTATGACTACATCAACCTGTTGACAGAAAGTCAAAAAAAGAGTTTGGAACAAAAGCTTATTCGGTATTCTGACAGCACTTCCACCCAAATCGTCATGGCGATCATCAGTTCTACAGAAGGTGAGAATATTACCTATTTAGGTGCGCAATGGGGGAAAAAATGGGGTATAGGACAAGCGGACAAAGACAATGGCGTTTTAGTCCTTCTGGCCAAGGATGATCGTAGAATTGCCATCAATACCGGCTATGGTGTAGAAGCCGCCTTGACAGACGCCATGTCGCGGAGGATTATTGAAAATGTCATCATTCCCGAATTTAAAAAAGATGATTATTATGGCGGCCTCAACAATGGCACTGATGCCATTTTTCAAGTATTGAACGGTGAATTTCAAGAAGAACGTTCTTTTAACGACAATACAGGCTTTCCTTTTGAAGCGTTTTTGCCCATAATCATTTTTATAGTCATTATGATCATACTTTCAAGCCGCAACCGAAGAAACGGGGGTGGCAAAGGGGGTGGCAGAAAGTCAGGGCTTGATCTTTGGGATGTTATCATCCTAAGCAATATGGGTCGTGGGGGCTTTGGTGGAGGTCGTTCCAGTGGTGGTTTCGGTGGCGGAGGTGGTTTCAGCGGCGGCTTTGGCGGAGGCGGCTTTGGTGGAGGTGGTGCTTCGGGAGGATGGTAGTTTTTGAGCTGCATACGAGCTTCTAGCTATTCGTAAATAAGGGCTTCCCAGATTGATTAAACCAATTCCATGCTTACCCAAATGAAACAGCAATCCTAAACCACGAATTACCGACTACCCTCTTCTG
>NZ_JBATHS010000264.1:0-6930 GCF_049667165.1 Maribacter sp. | reverse complement strand
GAGGTGATTTCGAGACCGTCACCACTATCAGCCGTTCTAAATGTCCTTGGGATATAATCGCTAAGTTGAAATTGCCCGTAGGCCATCAAATGATCCCTAGGAACCAAAGGAGTTGCTTGCTTGGTATATGCATATAGATTTAGAAAATACTCTGCTTTTGCATCATTGAGTTCGGGGAGGTCAATTAGAACGGATTTTGAGTCTTTGGCAGGTACATCGAGTGTGGGTAGTACGCCCGTGGCAATTTCCAAGCCGTTTTCGAATAATTTCCAAATAAATGTGAACTGGTTCAGATTAAGGAAATCATACTTATTTAGAATTGATATATTTCCGGTCTTCTCATTTTTTTCCTTGAATTTTATATATTGATAAACCTTCTTCACCTCATACAAAGAGGGATGTTCGCTCCGATCGGGGTTCACCAATCCGTTCAAACAAAAATTTCCATCATTCTGATAATCCTTTCCACCTAAATCACCTCCATAGGCCCAATACTCTTGCCCTTGTTCATTTTTCGTCAGTAATCCTTGATCCACCCAATCCCATATAAATCCCCCTTGCAAGACATCGTATTTTTCGATCACATCCCAATATTCCTGAAGATTGCCCACGCTATTTCCCATGGCATGCGCATATTCACATTGGATCAAAGGTCTTTTAGGGTTATTCTCTGCATAGGCGACCATATCGGGAATCTGCATGTACATGGGTGCCTGGATATCCGTATTTTCGTATTGTGTTGCCCCTTCATACTGTACGGGGCGCGTTGTATCATGGGCCTTGAGCCAATCGTAAGTTGCATGGAAATTGGCCCCGTTACCCGCCTCGTTCCCTAAGGACCATGTAATGATACTGGGATGGTTCTTATCCCTTTCGAACATGCGTATGGTACGATCTAAATGCATTGCCTTCCACTGCGGCAGATAGGCCGGATGGACTTTCTGCGCTTCCAAATCCGTGTCGAGTCCTTGATTCGTGGCCCCCATACCATGATTTTCGATATTTGCCTCATCGATAACATAAAAACCATAGGTGTCACACATACGATAGAAATGGGGGTTCTTAGGATAGTGGCTACAGCGAATCGCATTGAGATTATGTTGCTTCATAACCGTAAGGTCCTTTAAGGTAAGTGCTTCACTGACTACATGGCCCGTTTTTTCATCATGGTCATGAAGGTTGGCCCCTTTCAGTAAAACCGCCTTGCCATTTACCATAAATTGGTTGTTCTTGATCTCCACTTTTCTAAAACCTACTTTCACTGTAGTTGCCTCTAAAATGG
This sequence comes from Maribacter sp., assembly GCF_049667165.1. Classification (GTDB taxonomy): domain Bacteria; phylum Bacteroidota; class Bacteroidia; order Flavobacteriales; family Flavobacteriaceae; genus Maribacter_A. The sequence goes on along the minus strand of NZ_JBATHS010000264.1, from coordinate 5,648 downwards.
AACCATCCTCCTTTAACAGGTTTATCAACAAGGTGTACAAGTTTGGGGTTTCGGCATTCCATGTTTTTATATTAGAAAGTGCCTTTTCAAATACAAGCTGCTTTACCCCTTCACCATCTTCAAGTTTTCGGGTCTCTGCATACATTTCTTTTTTACCGTCCAATAATTTTATTTGGGCGCTTCGCGCTTCGTTCCCTGTTCCATGTACAACGTCTAACTCTAGTTTTAAGAGGCCATCGGTATAGTCATTTTCCAAGTCTGCGGAAACCTTTATATCTTTAATGGTCGTTTTATGGGTCGCATAGAGATAAACATCCCGATCGATACCGCTCAATCGCCAAAAATCCTGGTCCTCCATATAACTGGCATCGGACCAGCGGAGCACCTGTACCGCCAAAGAATTTTCTCCACTATGCACAAATTTGGTGATATTATAGGCTGCGGGTGTCTTACTCCCTTCATTATATCCCACCATTTCACCGTTCACCCATATATACATCGCACCACTGACACCCTCAAAATGAAGGTAAATTTCCTTGTCGTTCCATGTATCCGGAATTTCAAAGTGGCGTTTGTAACTTCCCACAGGATTGGTTTCATGGGGAATATGGGGCGGATTAGGAGGAAACATATAGGTGACGTTGGTGTAAAAAGGAATCCCATGCCCTTGTATTTCCCAATTGGAAGGTACCGGTATTGTATCCCATCCCCTTACGTCAAAGTCATTTTTATAAAAGTCCGTTGGTCTTTTCATGGGATTTTCAGCGTAGTAAAAATCCCAAGTCCCGTTCAAGGATCTATATAGAGATGATTGCTCCCAACTTTCATTTTCAAGTGCCCCTTCAACACTGGTATATCTATAAAAGGAGGCTGTGGGTGCTTCACGGTTTATTTGGAATATCTCAGGATTTTCCCATTCGGGATTCTCCCATCGATCAGCCGTATAGGTGGGCATTTCGGCAGCATTTTCACAAGAAACTAAGATCATTAAAATGGCGGAATAAGATATTAATCGAAACATACCTCTAAATTGGTTTGTTAAACTAACAAAAATACGATATTACCTTCTTTTGTGTAGGTTTTGCGCCATAAAAAAACCCTGACGATATCGTCAGGGTTTCACTAAAAATATGTTGTATAAGGTTACATGGCACCCCACTCCTTCAAGGAGTCTTTGTTCATTTTAACATAATCCATATTACCGGCGGCCTCAGCACCTGCCAACGATTTTTTTGCCGTGGCTATGGCTCCTTTTTTGTCACCTGCCTTAGCTTGGATCAACGATTGTTGTCTCAATTGCCAATATGCAGGTTCTTTGGTCATGGCCATGGCCTTGTCCATCCATTCCTTGGCTTTGTTGATATCCTTTCCTGTAGAGGCATAATACACGGCAGCAGCATAATAATCATTGCCTCCTGGACCATCTAACACCTTTGTGATACTTTCCACGACCGTGGCATCGGTAGGCACTTCAAATTTTACGCCAACATAGGTTTTTTCCCATAGTATGCCGAGCGTTGCACTGTCATTGCTCAATTCATCGATGACTATCATAAAAGATTCCACATCCATAGGCATCGCTTGTACCTCTGCATTCGTTTTTGCTGCTACCTTGCTATCATCCCACTTTTGAGGAGTACCCCAATTATTAGTGTCAGAATAAAAAATAATTTCCCAAGATGATGCCCCTGGTTTGGTAAATATCGCATAAGAACCAGCCTTAAGTTCTTGCCCATCAATAGTAACATCGGTACTGAATTCGATGGTGGTGTTCTTATTGGCACCGGTACGCCACAGTTTATCATAAGGCACCAAATCACCAAAAATGGTCCTGCCACGCATAGAAGGTCTAGAATATTCAATGGTTACATCGGTCAACCCGACGGTTTGCTTCAATGTTGAGGACGGACTTGGTTGTGGGGTTGTAATTTGGGCTTCCATAGTCATGGAAACCAAAAATACACTTACTAAGAATACTAATTTTTTCATTTGTTGTTGCTTTTTAGTTTTTCCAAAACTAAAGATAAACCGGGGTTGGCCTTGTTAATAAACTCTTAAATAAACCAGTGTGATAAGATTTCAATAGGTGATGAACGCCTTTGAAAGTATTCGGTCACCAAGATAAAAAGTAAGGTAATATACCCCTGATTCAAATGGGGTTACATCCACCGCATTCTCGCCCATATCATTGCCCAATTGGAACCGCAGCATCTTACCTGTGCTATCGAAGATGGCTTGTGCCATAACGGCCTTATCAGTATCTAAATTAAAATAAAGTACATTGGAATCGTAGCTCCCATAAAGTATTAATCGATCTTCTCCTGAATCGATATCAGGCGCATTCCCTTCCTCAGGGGTTTCTTCATTTACGTCCTTGTCTTCCTTGAATTGGACACTATACAACATGGGATCCAATGCTATGGCCGGAGTAGTTCTCTGAAATTCTTCAGTTCCAATAAAATAACGCTGAGCGGTGATGCTGGTGATTGCCTCGACTTGTCCAAAACCGATATCGAGTGGTATGCGTTCTACCTCATTGGCAAAAATTGAAGCTGTGTCCACATCCTTCATCCGCAACAAAAAGGGTGCTAACATGTTCGAATAGCCCACCAATACCAAATCATTGGTGTCTTCATTGAACGAAGCTCCAGTGATAAGGCCATCGACGGCATAGGCCGTTTCCCTTCTCGCGACCTGGTTTCCTGCTGCCTTGGGTAGGGAATACGCCACTGTGCCTTCATCGATCCATTGTTTCGTGAATATCCATAAACGATCATCGATAACCGTTAAGGACTCGGCATCCCAATTGCTTTTTCCGATATCGACGAAAGTTTCCTGATCTTCGTACTGGAAATTGATGATTTCCGCGGTAACCGTTTCGCTTTGGTCAAAATCCTCCTTTAAAATCTTATAAACGGCCAAGTCCGATCGTGTACCTGAATAATTTCCGATATCCCCAACATAAAAATAATCCTCATCCTGGGAAATATCCTCCCAATCTATATTTACAGCATTGGAAACCGTCACCCTTCTGGAAATCGCCATACCCACCGTATCCAGAGCATAAAGCACAGGTTCATTGCCCGAATCATTATGGGAAATCAAATGTCCGTCATAGAAAACATGTCCGGAGTTTTCCCGCAGCTCCTGGGGCATCTGCCCTACAACCCGCACATCGACCTGGGCACAGACCCACGAAGAAAGAAGAATGGGAACAATATGTAGTATTCGTAATCGCATCATGTCTTTCGAAAGCTCAATGTACAAAATAGAAATGAATCCATTATTTTTTTATTGTTTAATGTTTTTGTATTTTTGTTAAACATTTTACGAGATTATCATGAAACTATATCAATTGCATGCCAAACAATCCCTACCTATCGATAAAGTCAAGGCTTGGGAATTTTTAGCAAATCCCAAGAACCTAGCCACCATAACGCCCAAACATATGGGTTTCCATATTTTATCCGGGGCTGAAAGGCCCATGTTTCCGGGACAGATCATTCAATACAGGGTCACCCCGTTCACAGGCTTCTCGACGCGTTGGGTATCGGAGATAACCCACGTCTTGGAAGGTGAATACTTTGTGGATGAGCAACGTTTCGGACCTTACAGCCTGTGGCACCATAAACATTTTATAAAACGTATTCCCCATGGTGTTCTTATGGAGGATATTATTGATATAAAGCTTCCCTTTGGGTTTTTGGGCCGTATGGTTTATCCGATAATAAAAAAGCAACTGATCAAAATTTTTGACTATCGGGAGCAAAAACTAACCGAACGCTTTGGTTCTATAGCAGGCATAACAAATTCAATGAACATAAAATCCATTTAAAATGAAAAACATTCTATTAATTGGGGGTTCCCATGGCATTGGACTTTCATTGGCCAGAATCCTCCAAAAAAATCACAATGTCTATATCGCTTCGCGTACTTGGGAAGTTACCGACCTTCCCAACGTATCCCATTTACGATTCGATGCAACCAAAGATTTTTTGGATACGTCCGAATTGCCGGATCAAATTGATGGTTTTGTTTATTGTCCAGGAAGTATTAACTTAAAACCATTTAAGATGTTATCCTTGGAAACCTTCAAAGAAGACATGCATCTTAACTTTTTCAGCCTGGTCAATGTGGTTAAGGACATCATGCCCTTATTATCTGACGGATCGAGTATGGTCTTTTTCAGCACTGTGGCCGTTCAGACAGGTATGCCCTTTCACACCAGTGTCGCGGCTGCCAAAGGGGCCATAGAGGGCTTTACTAAATCGTTGGCGGCCGAATATGCCCCAAGAATAAGGGTGAATGCCATTGCCCCTTCCTTGGTCGATACGCCCTTATCGGCCCGCTTATTGAACAATGACAAAAAAAAGGAAATGATGGCCGAGAGGCACCCTTTGAAAAGGGTTGGAAATACCGAGGATTTAGCCCAAATTGCCCGATTTTTGCTCAGTACCGATAGTGCGTGGATAACCGGACAAATATTAGGTGTCGATGGTGGGCTTTCAACACTCAATGTCAATTAATATGAAAAACAAGGTATCGATATTTTGGTTTAGACGTGATTTACGCTTAGCGGATAACAAAGGGTTGACCCATGCGCTACGGCAATCCTCCAGGGTGCTTCCTATTTTCATTTTTGATACCGAAATTTTAAGCCAATTACCAAAAAACGATGCCAGGGTTACCTTTATTCATGAATCATTAGGTGGTATCAACAAGGTATTAAAGGAAAAATACGAGAGTTCCTTGGGCATGTACCATGGTGAACCGATGGAGATATTCAAAACCTTGGTGCAAGACTTCGATATCGATTCCGTGTACACGAACCATGACTATGAACCCTATGCCATACATCGCGATGGCCAAATAAAAGAATTTCTTGTGGGTAAAAATATCCCCATGAACACGTATAAGGACCAAGTGATTTTCGAAAAGGATGAAATTGTAAAATCGGATGGAGATCCCTATGTGGTCTATACGCCTTATAAAAATAAATGGAAGGAAAAGTTCAATCCCGAGACCCTCTCAAAACATATTGAAAGCAAGCCCCTTACAAACAACTACCTTCAAAACACCGAACTCCCCTATCTGAAATTAGAAGATTTGGGATTTGAAAGATCATCAATTGAAGTGCCCGATTTTGACATCTCGGATCACTTTATCGAAAATTATGAGGCTACAAGAAACTTCCCTGCTAAAATTCATGGCACCTCTAGAATCGGGCCGCATTTGAGGTTTGGGACGGTCTCTATACGAAATATCGTGAAAAAAGCCATTGAAGCGAAGAACGAAGTGTTCTGGAATGAATTGATCTGGCGCGAATTTTTTATGCAGATACTTTGGCATTTCCCAAAAACGGTCAACCATGCCTTTAAACCGAAGTATGACCGCATACCCTGGCGGAACAATGAAGAGGAATTTGAAAAATGGAAGTCGGGACAAACCGGATACCCCTTGGTCGATGCGGGTATGCGTCAACTAAATACAACCGGCTACATGCACAACCGTGTGCGTATGTTGGTGGCCAGTTTTCTCTGTAAACACCTCTTGATAGATTGGCGCTGGGGAGAGGCCTATTTTGCCGAAAAGTTGCTGGATTTTGAACTAAGCTCCAACGTTGGTAATTGGCAATGGGCAGCTGGCAG
>NZ_JBATHS010000263.1:0-3713 GCF_049667165.1 Maribacter sp. | reverse complement strand
AGGCCCTATCAAGTGTCTTACTACTGAATACCACCGATGTAGCCGAACAGGAAAAAACCGATATTTCACTTATGTCCGTTGGTGGAGGTATCGGACATACCGAAATTTGGGGGAATGAATCCTTAAGTATAAACACATCCTATGCCAACTTGGCTCCATATCAGGCCTTGGTGCCATCAAACCAGGATGTGCGATGGCGAAAGCCCTATGAATCCTTGGCCGGAGAAGCGGTTTTTAGAAGTAAGGGCGAAAACAACATCTTTAAGTTGTATACCGGTTTTAATCACAGTACTTTGGATATCGATCAAGAGGATATCAATTATAGCGGGTTGATTCGGTTTCGATTGAAAAACAACAATCTATATGTAAATTCAGCCTACAAGCACTTTTTGAGCAATGCGTGGACTTTGGCAACTGGGGCGAGTATCTCCATGGACAAAAACAATATGGATATCCTTACGGATGCCATTAAGAGCAAAGAGATCGGGGCACATTTCAAAGTAAGGCTGAAGAAAAATTTCAGTAGTCGATTTCAATTGAACTTTGGTTCGGAGTATTTTAAACTGGCTTATGACGAAAATTATACGGCAACGGATGGTAACGATTACAAAAGCGATTTTAATAATGATCTGATCGCGGTATTTGGTGAGACGGATATATTTTTCAGCAACCGTTTTGCAATGAAATTGGGGGCAAGGGGAGAGCATTCAAAGGCTACCCAAGCATTCAATTTGGCCCCTCGCGTATCCTTGGCCTACAAGAGTGGTGAAAATGGGCAATTTTCCCTGGCTTATGGCGATTTCTATCAAGATACTTCTTATGCATATGCCAAGTTCAGCAAAGAACTCGGTGCTGAAAAAACGTCCCATTATATACTTAATTATCAGTACTTGGGGGATGGAAGGACCTTTAGGGCGGAGGCCTATTACAAGGATTATGGGAATTTAGTGAAATTTGATACCAACAGGCCCCAATTCGACTCCAATTACAATAATTTGGGTAGCGGCTATGCGGCTGGGTTGGATGTTTTTTGGAGGGATAACAAAAACATCAAGAACCTGGATTATTGGGTTTCCTATTCCTATCTAAATACCCAACGGGATTATTTGAACTTCGCTGAAAAGGCGACGCCAAATTTCGCGCCTAAAAATAATTTTTCGCTAGTTACCAAATATTGGGTGAACGATTGGCGTTCGCAGGTCGGTTTTTCCTATACCCACGCCTCTGGAAGGCCATATGACAATCCGAATACCGAAAGCTTCCTAGCTGAAAAGACAAAGGCTTACAACAACCTAAGCGTCAATTGGGCCTACCTGATTTCCCCTCAAAAAATCTTGTACTGCTCTGTGAGCAATGTATTGGGCTTTGACAATGTAAACGGATATCAATATGCGGATGCTCCGAATGCCAATGGCGTATTCGACAGAAGAACAATTCGCCCAAATGCTGATACGTTTTTCTTTGTTGGTTTCTTTTGGACAATAAGCACCGATAAAACCAGTAACCAATTGGATAATCTTTAATTTATAGCAACTAATCAACCGTTTCAACATGAGCTTCATTATCCTGAACAATAAGACATAATAGTCCGGCTAGGAACATGGACACCCCCCCGATTATCATGGCATAAATAGCGTCGTTTTGAAAAAATGACTTCAACATAAAACCCAAAATTCCGGCGGCCACGATCTGAGGGATGACGATAAAGAAATTAAACACACCCATATAATAGCCCATTTTGTTGGCAGGTAAAATACTGGAAAGCATGGCATAGGGCATAGAGAGAATGCTCGCCCATGCAATACCGACCCCTATCATGGATACCAAAAGCATATTGGGGTCTGTAATAAAGTAAATTGAAATTAGACCAATGCCTCCCATGAACAGGGCCAGTAAATGGGTGATTCGTCTGCTTGTTCTTTTGGCAATGACCGGCAGTAGAAAGGCTACAACAGCTGCAATACCATTATAGATGGCAAAACAGATACCGACCCAATCCGCGCCTTCGTTGTAAAGGGCAGAAGTTGTATCAGAAGTGCCGTAGACATGGCTTGTTACAGCCGATGTGGTGTAGATCCACATGGCGAATAGTGCAAACCATGAAAAGAATTGCACAAAGGCCAATTGCACCATGGTCTTGGGCATTTTGAAAATACCTGCGAATGACTCCACCAAACCAGTAAAAACACCTGTTTGTGCATTTTCCAATTTAAGTTTTTCCAAATCATCCGGGGGATATTCCTTTGAGTTGAAGACCGTCCACATGACGGCACAGAAATAAGCGATTCCCCCTAAATAAAAGGACCATTTCACTGAATCCGGAATTCCACCATCAGCCGCAATATTACTTATTCCGAACAAGTTTGTAAAAATGTAGGGGAGGGCCGAAGCGATTATTGCACCAATCCCTATAAAGAAACTCTGCATTGCGAATCCACTCGTACGTTGTTCATTGGGCAACATATCACCGACAAATGCACGAAAGGGCTCCATACTAATATTAATCGATGCATCCATCAACCAAAGCATAATGACCGCCATCCACAGTGCCGTTGAATTAGGCATGGCGAATAAGGCAATCGTAGCCAGGATTGCCCCAACTGCAAAAAATGGTCTTCTACGACCCCATTTTTTATGCCAGGTACGGTCACTATAATACCCGATGATGGGTTGTACCAGCAGCCCTGTAACAGGAGCTGCAAGCCAAAGGATAGGAAGCTCGTCCTTGGAAGCCCCCAGGGTTTCGAAAATTCTACTCACGTTCGCATTTTGCAATGCAAAGCCAAATTGAATGCCCAAAAACCCGAAACTCATATTCCAAATTTGCCAAAATGATAATCGAGGTTTTTTAGAACTTATAGAAATTTGAGTCATGTGGTTGGTTTTTTGGTTTGTAGCTATTGACGAATAAAATTAGTCAATTTTAAGATGGGAATGCAAGCAAAAGCTCCAAGCTATTTAGTTCATGTGCCGAAGGGTTTTTTTCATTTTTACGCTTTTTCCTCCCAAAGAAATCAAAAAGCCACGAAAATAAGGTTGAATGATACCTTTTGCTAATCCAATGCTGCCCAAACGCTTTCAATCAGTTTTTTGGTTGCCTTGATACCTTCAGATTCACTTAAACGTTCCCCTTCATATTCAACACCTATATATCCTTGAAAATCAGCATCTTTGACCGTTTTCAAGAGTTGGTTATAATCAATTATGGTTTCGTTGCCTTCAGCATCAAAATCATAGGCTTTGGCACTGACCCCTTTGGCGTAGGGTAAAAATGCTGCTAGGCCTTTATGGGGATCATATACTTCGGTGCATTTATTGTTCTGGGTGCTTCCCCAAGCAGCATTTAAACACCAGTTTCCAAAATCGGGTAAGGTCCCCAAATATGGATTATCGACCTTTTTGATTATATCCACCATAAATTCCGCATTGGAGGTATGCAAACCATGGTTTTCAATGATAATACTGACACCCACTTTTTGGCCATAGGCAGCGAGTTCGCCCAAGCCATCGGTCAAGGTCTTCGATAGCGTATCCATATCCGCCTTGCCGAAGGCATTTACGCGTATCGAATGGCAGCCCAACAGCTTTGCCGCATGAATCCACTTGTAATGGTTTTCGACGGCGGTTTTACGTTGTGAATCCTTCGGGTTGCCCAAGTCACCCTCACTATCGACCATGATCAAAAGACTTTTGACTTCTTCATTATCCGCTTT
>NZ_JBATHS010000262.1:0-2956 GCF_049667165.1 Maribacter sp. | reverse complement strand
CCTATTCCCTTTGCAACCTTTATGCTTTCCCTCAGTAATTCAAGACTTTCGGTGGGTTTGTTTTGAACAAAATAGAGAGCGCCCAGTTCACTCATCGCAGTAGCCAACGTTGATGGAACATTGGCTTGTTGGGCCTTTTCAATGCTTAATTTAAAATTAGCTTCCGCTTCCTTGAAATTGCCCAAACCTTTATGGGCTTTTCCTAGGTCCGCAAGTGCTACTGCCTGATAATAGGTATCGTCTTGGTTGATATAAATTTCCAATGCCTCTTTGTTATAGGCAATTGCTTTCTTTAAATTTCCAATATTGAATTCTATTGCAGCTAAGTGGGTTTTGGCGTCTGCGATTCTAACATCTTTATTTATTGGCGTGCTCACAACTGGCAAAATCTTAAGGCTCTTCAACACATTTTCAAGGGCAATGGTGTAATGCCCCCTATTTTCATTTATTCTTCCTTTAAAATCGAGGGAATATGCAATTCCGACCGAATCATTGTATCTCTCGTTATATTCTAGGTTCTTGTCATTTATTTCATCGGCCTTATCTAAGTTTCCAAGCTCAAATTCCAAGAGCGCAAGCCCATGGTAAGCCTGCGAAACAAAGATCTGGTTATTGTAAATTTTAGCGAACTTCAAGGCTTCGGTATATCTATAACGGGCCGAATCAACCTTGTTGACATTGTTATATAGGATCCCCAGTTGATAATTGGCCATTGATTGTCCGCCACTAAATTGGATCTCATTGGATAGGGCAAGTTGCTCAAAGGCATATTTCTTGGCTAATTCCGGGTTTCTATACATGTAGTAATTAATGATTTTATTGTTGGTTATCACCTTGTTCGAATCTAGCTTTTGTGATTTATAGACCACTAATAAGCTATCAATATCAAAATTCAATTGGGATGATGCTTTCAAACAAAAAAAGAGGGCTAGAACAATAAAAAGAGTCTTATTAGAGGACATATTCAATAATGATTGGTTTTTACCAAGATAATTAAATTATCCCTTGCTCGAACACTGGAAGTAGTTGGTCGAAAAGCTCATGTCCATAAAAAGTCCATGCTTTTTTGAAGCTCCTATTTGTTTAAAAAAAGTATATATCACTGATAATAAATTGTTTATAAATGTTTTTGTCATTTATATTTTATGTGCTGTCCATGGTGCAGTTCATCGAAATCCTAGTTGCTTGTCCATAGTTTGTCCATGGTCAAAATTAGGGATGGGGTCAATTCTGGGCTAGGTTTGGAATGTTGAATCCTAAAAAACAATTAATTATGAAAACAAAGCAATTTAAAATCGGAGTATTTAGATCATTGACAATTTTGGGCCTATTGGCCATAACCTTTATTGGGTGCAGTAAAGATGAACCTGAAGTAAACCCCACTGATCCAGACAAAGAGGTAGTTGATAACGATGATGACAATGTTTCGATCAATAATGATTTAGCACTACTACAGGCTTTCTCTCAACCTGATGAAATTACAACGCCCGAGTTATTGGATGAAGAAGATCCACAGCAAGATGTTGATTATGAATGTGTTGTAAGGCATTATAAAGCCGCTCCAGGTTTTGATGAAATGTTGGCCCTGGATCCCTCAACTGATGTTATTTACCCTGGTGCCATGTTAAAAGGGGAATCAATCCCCACGGGTGAATATATTGGCATCAACGGGGGGCGTGCCCCAATTACCCTGTCCATTTCATTAGAGAATATAGATGGTTCAGCTTCTATTGAAATTAATGAACCTGACTTGGATGGTGTAAGAAATGGTGTAAATGAATTGTTGAACCAAGGGGTTAATGGTGCCACTGCCGCCGAACTGAATTTTACAGTAGAGGAAGTATATTCCGAAGAACACTTAGATATTGCCCTTGGAGCCAATTATCGATCAAAGAACAAAGAAGTAGCGGCTTCGTTTGATTTTTCCCAATCGGGTTATCGATATAAATATGTAGTAAAGTTCTTTCAAGAGTACTATACCATAGATATGACCTTGCCGCCTAATGATGATCCTGGGTCCTTGTTTACCGAACTTCCCAATCTAGACAATACCAGTCCGGTAATTGTATCTTCTGCCATGTATGGGAGAATGGTATTGTATTCCGTTGAATCTGACTATTCTTGGTTAGAGGTAAAATCGGCATTTGCCCTTTCTTTTAGTCAAGGTCAAACCAGTGGTGATGGCGGAATTGAAGTAGATTATAATGAAATCATTAGTAAGTCTAAAGTTGATGCTTTGGTGATAGGAGGCTCCGCAGAGGATGCCGTTGGTGTAATCACGGGCCCTGAAGGCGTATATAGCTACATCATTAATGGAGGCAATTATTCCAAAGATTCTCCAGGAAAATTATTGGCCTATAAATTAAGGTACATTAAAAAAGACATGCCCGTTGCCAGAGTGGTATTGGCATCAGAATATCCCGTACGCTCTTGCGAAGAAGCTTGGTTTAAATATAAGGTGACCATAGAAGAGATTGCCAGGGAAGGATCGGTTCAAAAGGAAATCTATGGAAATATTACAGCAGGCATTCGAAAAAATGGAAGTACTGGTTATACGGGAAATACGGCAACTTGGTCTGAGGATTGGGGTGATGCGGAGGACGTTTCACCAACCGACCCACATACGGTCAACACATCGGCCACGATTGAACTCTATAAACCTAATCTGGGAGAGGATGAAGTATATTTGTATGCCCATTTAAAAGATAAAAACTTTGTTGGTTTTGATGATTTGGGAAATGATAACCTATCCATTAGCCTAGAGGATATTGATTTTACCACTGTGCCTTTAGGGGATGAGGAACCAGAAACTAAACGTAGTTACACCCATTATCTTGATTCATTCGAAGATAAAATGAAGGTTACTTTTACTGTGAAAAGAATAGCGTATTAGATTTTTTAATCAGTCGGCACCTAAAGTTGAGATTCAACAACTTGGTGTCGGCTGTTATCTTTA
>NZ_JBATHS010000261.1:0-3300 GCF_049667165.1 Maribacter sp. | reverse complement strand
AAAAACAAAGAGCAAAAGGAAGTTACTCTGGTTGTTTTCTATCTTGGCGTTTATCCTATCCGCTATAATCGACAACCTTACGGCGACTATCGTATTGATTACCATTTTGCAGAAGGTCGTAAATGACAGGAATACCCGCCTTTGGTTCGCTGGTATGATCATCATTGCCGCCAATGCCGGAGGTGCGTGGTCCCCAATCGGTGATGTTACGACCACAATGTTGTGGATAGCGAACAAAGTGTCTGCCCTACAATTGATAGAGCATGTATTGATTCCCTCAATCGTTTGTATGGTGGTCCCCGTACTTTTAGCGATCAGGAACAAGGCCTTTAAAGGCACTATTGATGGCAATCTAGATGATGAAGCCCCAAAGTCGAAATTTGGATCAACGATGTTGTATTTAGGATTGGGTTCTATAGTTTTTGTTCCCATATTCAAAACAGTGACCCATTTGCCCCCCTATGTTGGTATGATGCTTTCCTTGGCCTTGGTAGCCACCTTCGCTGAAATATATAGTAGTTCAAAATTCAGTATTTCGAGTGTAGAAGGGGAAGGACATGATACTACCGGACATCATAGCCCGGTACACGCATCGCTATCGAAAATAGAATTACCCAGTATATTGTTCTTTTTGGGAATCTTATTGGCAGTGGCGGCATTGGAATCCCTTGGACTGTTATTCCATGCAGCCGCAAGTTTGAATGAGGCAATACCTAACACCGATATTGTGGTCATGCTCTTTGGCGTCGGTTCTGCGGTAATAGACAATGTACCTCTAGTGGCTGCGAGTATGGGAATGTTCTCGGAAAGTTTGGATAATCCGCTATGGCATTTTATCGCCTATTCTGCGGGAACAGGGGGTAGTATGTTGATTATTGGTTCGGCTGCCGGCGTTGTGGCTATGGGCATGGAGAAAATAGATTTCTTCTGGTACCTAAAGAAAATAGCATGGTTGGCCTTGGTTGGTTTTCTGGCCGGTGCGGCAGCCTTTGTTTTAATGAGAGATTTTGTCTTAAACGCATAATTTAATCGATAAAATACCGTTATTATGGCAAATTAAAGAAGAGAAACCATATGTCAATGTTACTATATCTTGCTCAAGACCCCGAATTAGGGGATGTTCTATCAGAAGAAAAGACGCTTTCGGTCATAGATTTGATTTTCAATGGCGGTACGGGTAGTGTCGTCATTATTTCCCTGCTCTTTGTAATGCTGTTCGTGGCACTTTACATTTATTTCGAACGGATTTTTGCGATAAAAGCTGCTTCAAAGATAGATAGTAATTTCATGAACCAAATTCGTGATCATGTTACCAATGGAAAATTGGAAGCCGCAAAATTATTATGCGCTCAAACCGATTCCCCTGTCGCCAGGTTGACAGAAAAAGGGGTTTCCAGAATTGGCAAACCTTTGGACGACATTAATACGGCCATTGAAAATGCAGGAACCCTTGAGGTATATAAACTAGAAAAGAACGTCAGTGTTCTAGCGACTGTTGCAGGGGCTGCGCCCATGATCGGTTTCTTAGGGACCGTTATTGGTATGATTTTGGCATTCCATGAAATGGCCTCTAGTGGGGGACAGGCTGAGATGGGCTCTTTGGCCTCGGGTATCTATACGGCAATGACCACTACGGTTGCTGGTTTGATTGTTGGTATTATCGCATATATCGGCTATAACCATTTGGTGAATAGAACAGATAAGGTAATCCATAAAATGGAGGCAAATGCAGTTGAGTTCCTGGATTTGTTGAACGAACCCCTGTAGGCTACGAAATGAAATTAAAAGGAAGAAATAAAGTGAGTCCTGACTTCAGTATGTCGTCTATGACCGATATTGTGTTTTTGTTGTTGATATTTTTCATGTTAACGGCAAATTCACCCAATGCGTTGGATTTGTTATTGCCAAAGGCGAAAGGGAAATCAACCAATACACAAAACGTTTCGGTCAGTATCAATAAGAACCTGGAGTATTTTGTGAACAATGAGAGAATCAACGGAGAATATATTGAAATTGAATTAAAAAAAGCACTGGAAGGACAAGAGAAACCAACTATAATCCTTAGGGCGGAAGAAAGCGTTGCCATTAAAGAAGCGGTAAATGTGATGGATATTGCCAACAGGAACAATTACAAGGTAATCTTGGCCGTGCGACCCAATTAATGTCGTTTTTAGATACGAGACACAAGAAAAAATCATTTACACTCACAACAGTCCTGCTGAGTGTGCTCCTCCTTTTGCTTTTTTATATCGGGATGACCTATATGGATCCCCCTATCGAAAATGGTATTTCCGTGAATTTCGGCACCATGGATTTTGGTATGGGTGATACCCAGCCCAAGGAAAAAATAAGGTCTGAACCGTTGGAGATTCCCGAACCTCCCAACGTGCCTGAAGAACAAGTGGAGGCAACCGTGCCTGAGGAAGTAAAGGAAGTGGTCGAGAAAGAACAGCCCACAGAGAAAGTGCTTACCCAAGAAAGTGAGGAATCCATTAAAATTAAGCAGCAGCAAGAAGCGAAACGCAAAGCAGCGGAAGTGGCTAAAAAAGCCAAGGCAGAAGCTGATAGGATCGCCAGGGAGCAACGCGAGGCCGAAGAAAAGAAAATCAAGGAACAAGAAGCCAAAAAAGCCGAGTTGGATAAGCTTATGGGCGGCCTTAACAAATCAGACGGCACGGCATCAGGTAGCGAAGGCGATGACAGCCGACCCGGTGATAAGGGCCAACCCGATGGGGATCCCTATGCCACAAGTTATTACGGTAGTCCAGGTTCAGGAAGTGGTACCGGTGGTTATGGTTTAAATGGGCGCTCTTTGGTCAGTAAGGGCACAGTGCAGCAAGAATGTAATCAAGAAGGAAGGGTGGTCGTTAAGATCGTTGTGGACCGTAGTGGAAAAGTGATCAGTGCAACCCCTGGGGTGAAAGGAACGACCAATAACGATCCTTGCTTGTTGGAACCTGCAAAGAGAACCGCTTTTATGCATAAATGGAATCTTGATTCCAATGCACCGAATCAACAAATTGGATTTGTGGTGGTTAATTTTAAATTAGGGGGATAGGTGACCTATACAGAAACCTTGGCCTGGATGTTCGCACAACTTCCGGTATATCAGGAAAAAGGCAGATCCGCTTATCATGGGAAATTGGACAATATAGTATTGTTTTCCGCCTTTTTAAAACATCCCGAAACAAAATTCAAGAGTATACATGTGGCTGGTACCAATGGTAAAGGTTCCAGTAGTCATATGTTGGCCTCTATACTACAGGAAGCCGGTTATAAGGTAGGACTTTACACCTCACC
>NZ_JBATHS010000260.1:0-2172 GCF_049667165.1 Maribacter sp. | reverse complement strand
ATTCATGAATGCTTCGCATTTGATCCTGCTTCTCGAATTCCCAATCTAATAAATTCCACAATTTATACTTCGCTTCGCCAAGCGAATTGATGACCAATAATTTGAGAGTATAATGAAGTACTTTTCTCAAATTATTGTCATAGAATTTATTATCTTTTCATTCTCAAAGCAGAACTACGTTTAACCCTGAGTTGTAAAACATTTAAAAAAGTTCCTAGAATTGGTCGAAAAGATTAGATTTATATACGAAATAATAAGAGTTGACATAGTAATTGCGTTTGGACTTTACTCTATATAATTTTTCATAATTTGGCACTTTTCCCAACATATTTTGACAAAAAATAAAAACATCCCGCTAATATTTATAGGAATCTAATTTCCAATACCAACCTAAAATATGAACACCACAGAAGATTTTAAACAATTTGAAAACCTAGACGAAGAATATTTACCGGTTGCCAAACACAAATTACACGATTGGACTCATTTTGCGGGACTCTATGCTGCCGAGCATGTCGCGGCTACGGAGTTTGTCATCGGGGCGACCTTTGTAGCTTTAGGAGCCAAGACCATGGATATCATTTTAGGGCTTCTGATCGGCAATATCCTCGCAGTATTGAGTTGGCGCTTCATCACTTCCCCTATTGCAGTTGAAACACGATTGAGCCTCTATACCTATCTGAATAAGATTGCCGGCGACTCGATGACCAAGTTGTACAACTGGGCCAACGTCATCATCTTTTCCGTGATTTCGGCAGCGATGATAACGGTCTCGGCAACAGCGGTTCGTTTTGCTTTTGATATTCCCGCGCAACTTAATTGGTATCCTACCAATGTCTGGTTTATTTTGATCGTATTAGCGGTGGGTATTGTTGTGGTTTCCATTGCCCTCTATGGATTCAATGCTGTTTCTGAATTTTCGGGCCTCTGTGCACCTTGGCTTTTTGTCATGTTTACAAGTGGCGCTATGGTGCTCCTCCCCGCTTTGTCCTTGGATGTTTTGGATAAAACCTTACCGACAGGGTGGACCGATATTATGACACTCGGAGACCAGCGTATCTGGACAGGCATTAACAGTGACGGAGCACCCGGCATCGGATTGGTCGAGGTCATCGGCTTTGGTTGGGCCGCCAATACTATCACCCATTTCGGGTTGGTTGATATGGCCCTCTTGCGTTTTGCCAGAAAGAAGAACTACGCATACGCCTCCAGTACCGGAATGATGTTCGGTCACTATGTAGCATGGATTGCTGCCGGAATCATGGGCGCCGGTGCCGCTGTTATCTTAGGAAAATCCATCGTAGAACTCGATCCGGGCGATGTGGCCTATTATGCCCTCGGTTGGTCCGGATTTGTGATTGTGATCGTAGCGGGTTGGACGACCGCGATTACCAATTTATATAGAGCGGGTTTGGCCGCGCAAGCTATTTTCTATAATCATTCCCGGATGATAACGACAGTTGTGGTAGGTGTGGTCACCGTTGTCATCGCCTGTTTCCCCTTTGTGTTTTCACAAATATTACCGCTACTTACCTATGCGGGGCTGCTGGTCGTTCCTGTTGGGGCGATTGTGTTCGCAGAACATCAGATATTCCCTAGAATTGGCTATACGCGCTACTGGTCTTCGTACCGCCAGCTGACCTTTAGTATGCCTGCCGTTGCCTCTTGGGGCTTGGGCTTGGCCTTCGGTTTTGGACTGAATGCCTTGGACGTAATTTCCTTTTTTTACCTGTTTATCCCAACTTGGTTTTTTACCATCGCAGTGTATACACTGCTCGCTTCCCGTTATGGGGCGAAGCAAAAGTATCCTGAAGAAGCAAAAGAAGAACAGCTGCGCAACGAAACCATCCAACGTTTTCAACAACAGCAAGCAAGAGAGGAACCTGTTATTTCGAAGGATGTTTCTTTTTTCTCTAAGGGATTAAAATTCGTAGCGATATCAGCTTTGGTCGCCACCATCGTTTTGGCCTGTAATGTGCTATTTGCAAGTACTACGGAAGCAAATTATATCGAAAATCGGGAACTCTTTTACACCTACGCATTCATTTGTACCATCATTTATTTCGTGTTGGCCTATTGGGCGCTAAAACGCGGGAAATCAAATACCACAGCATAAACATGGAAATTCCAATACAAATCAATCAAGAAAATTTGGCAGCAATAGGAAGCCGT
>NZ_JBATHS010000259.1:0-1554 GCF_049667165.1 Maribacter sp. | reverse complement strand
AGCATGGCACCGGAATTTATTTTTTCATTGTTGCCTTCATCCACAACGGGAATCACGTTCGCCAATTTGACAAGCATTTCGCCTTTGCCATCGATGAGTTTATCCCTGCCTGCCATATTGACCATCGGCATAAAATCGACGTCTGTGGTCCAAATAAACGCGGGTGGTTCCACATTAAAATATTGTCTTGCCGTAAAAGTCATCCATTTCCCCTCGGGCTTGGTCTTCATTTCCCCTTTTTGTTCTAAGCGGACAGAAACAATTTTTTCTTTACCAATGACTCCTGAATTTCGCATCCATTTTTGAACGATTTCCGGCAAATGGTCGATAGCCTTTTTAGAAATTATAGGAAGATTTTCTACTTGAATATTTCGTAGTAATTGTTTCGATTCACCTCGGACCATTTTATGGAATTGATAATGTCCAAAGCCAACAATTCCTACCAACAGAATGATAACATTGGCGATCGTACCGAATTTGGCATCCTTCCAGACCATAAAAATCAAGATTTGCGATAGAATGACAGCAATGATGGCAAGCATCGGCCAAGTTTCCTTTTTAATCAGATACAGGACGCCTGATACGATAAAAAGCAGACTGGTAAGCAACCAAAGAAAACCCACAGGTTTAGAAATTTCTTTGGTAAACTGAGCCATATTCCCAAAATCGAAGGCTTTGGCGAAACCCATAAAATGGATAAGGCCGTGAACGAACAGTATGACTATAAATAGTATTCTCATTTTTTCGTCTTTGACATTAAGTATCCTCCAAAGCCTATCAACCAGATAACGATAGGGTAAGCCACCCAACGTTCGGTACCGCCACTACCCCAAAAGGGAATAAAATAAGGGGCTCCGAAAAGAAAAATCAACGACATAATCCCAATGGGAATACCGATAACGGCAAATGGCCTTTTTAATATCGTAAAACCGAGGATACAGGTAAAACTCCCCATGACAAAAGTGAGTAGGGAAAATATACCGTGATAGGGCGCAATATTTCCCGGAAATACTCCTACACCAAATACCCCAATTGCAAAAAGAGCATAGGGTATGGTAAACCACAGTTTTCTAAAATGACGGTACACGGGCCAGTTTGAAGCACAGAGCAACAAGCCTGCTACCAACATCGTGGTATTGAAAATGGTCGCCGAAGGTTGGTGGATAATACTATCGGGCGGACGTGTACTGCCCAAATCGCTAATATCGTTTACGGCGGTATTGTACCCTTCCGGATAATAAATTTCTCCCGTAATGATTCCCATGAAAATGACGAACCCCGCAAGGAACGCCATAAGCCCTCCAAACTGTAGAGGGCTGTTTTTTCTTTTTCCCATTAGAATACTTTTGCTATTCCAACACCAGCGGCGATATAATTAAGATTAACATCAGTGGTAGTAGTTCCTATTTCGATATCTCTTGAAAGGACGCGATATCCGACTTGCGGACGCAAATGCCAGTTACTGCCAAGGTCTACGTTAAGGCCAGCACCTAGTTCCCAACCGATTCCGTGGCCGGAGTCTGCCGTAATATCCCCTTCGCTATTCTCTACTTC
>NZ_JBATHS010000258.1:0-5445 GCF_049667165.1 Maribacter sp. | reverse complement strand
TGGCGAATGTATCCCCTTTTAATGTGGCGGGACCCCAGAATTTACCATTGGAGAAAGACAGTCGCTGGCTTTCAACACCATATGTAAATGAAAACAAATTTTTGACCGGTTTTAGTCACGTTAACCTTAGCGGTGTGGGCTGCCCAGAACTCGGTGTTATTTTGGCGATGCCGACCACGGGCGAAATCAACACGGATCACCTGCAGTATGGCAGTACGTATTCCGACGAAAAAAGTAAGGTGGGGTATTACTCCAATGTCCTGGATAAATACAACATAAAGGTCGAGGCAACGGCGACAACCAGGGTTGGGGTCAGTAAGTATACTTTTCCTGAGGGCGCTGTGAATATACTCTTGAATTTAGGATTGGGACTTACCAATGAGGAAGGTGCCCATGTCAAAGTGGTATCCCCCACAGAAATCGAAGGAGTCCGTTCGGTGGGGTCCTTTTGTTACTATAAACCCGAAGAGGCTTACCCCGTGTATTTCGTAGCCCGCTTTTCCAAACCCGCTGATGAATTTGGGGTATGGAAAAAACCGGCAACATATAATGGGATGGAATCCGAATGGATGGGGTATAACGGCAAGACCCGAATTATGGAAGGTTTTATGAAGGAAGTGGTTGGGGACAGCATCGGGGCATATATGCGGTATAACTT
Source organism: Maribacter sp. (assembly GCF_049667165.1). Taxonomy (GTDB): domain Bacteria; phylum Bacteroidota; class Bacteroidia; order Flavobacteriales; family Flavobacteriaceae; genus Maribacter_A. Next base: position 4,787 of record NZ_JBATHS010000258.1, on the reverse strand, counting down.
TGATCGTCCAACGCAAGTGGAGATGAAAATCGGTATTTCCTATGTTAGCTTGGATAACGCCCGGGAAAATCTGGAAAAGGAAACCTCAGATAGAACATTCGATGAACTATTGGGAGCCGTGCAGGAAGAATGGAATCAATATCTATCCAGAATAGAGGTGGAAGGGGGGTCAGAAGAAGACAAGACTATTTTTTATACGGCCTTGTACCATACCTTGATCCATCCAAATACGCTGAACGACTTTAATGGGGACTATCCCAAGATGCAAACCAGGGAGACCCTAAAAACGAAGGGTACCCGCTACACGGTCTTCTCTTTGTGGGATACCTATCGCAATTTACACCAATTGATGAGCTTGGTCTATCCGAAGCAACAATCCGATATGGTAAAAAGCATGCTGCAGATCTATGAGGAAAGCGGATGGCTCCCAAAATGGGAATTAAACGCCACCGAAACAACAACAATGGTAGGTGATCCGGCTGGAATAATAATCACGGACACCTATTTGAAGGGTATCCGCGATTTTGATGTGGAGAAAGCCTATCAGGCCATGCTTAAAAGTGCCGAGCAATTAGAGAACAACCCCTTGCGTCCCGGTCTTAAGGATTATTTGGAAAAAGGGTATCTGACCACAAAAACCACCAATAGCGGTTCCGTATCCACAACCCAGGAGTATAATATCGCGGATTATGCCATCGCCCGACTGGCATTGGCAATGGGGGAGCAGAGCAATTATAAGCGTTTTTCTAAACGGGCAATTTCATATCGGAAATTATTTGATAAGGAATTCAATCTGCTACGGCCTAGAAATGATGATGGCAGTTGGTTGACCCCTTATAATCCTGAATCGGGTGCGAATTTCGAGAAGAACCTTGGGTTTATCGAGGGGAATGCCTGGCAATATACCTTTATGGTGCCCCATGATATTATGGGGTTGATGAAATTGATGGGCGGACCAACACCTTTTGTCCAAAAATTGCAGGAGGTATTCGATAAAAATCAGTTCGATATGGCCAATGAACCCGATATCGCCTACCCATATCTCTTCAATTATGCAAAAGGGGAGGAGCATAGGACCCAAGAAATGGTTGCCGGGTTATTGGCTAAGCATTTCAAAAACAGTCCAGATGGTATTCCCGGCAATGACGATACGGGCACCATGTCGGCATGGGCGGTATTTTCAATGATGGGAATATACCCGGTGAATCCTGCAGAACCCATGTATGCGTTGACCAAGCCTAAATTCGATAAAATAACCATTCATTTGGATCCTGAATATTATACGGGGAAAAAGCTTGTAATCTCTTCCAAAATTGCTGGGAGTAAAGCGCCTATCGGTACAATATTCATCGATGGGAAGCCACATCAAGGGTATTTTATTGCCCATAAAAAATTAGTCAATGCATCAACAATCCAAATCGATTAAAAAAAGCATCATGGCAAAAAAGGTAGGGTTGTTTTTAATTTTTCTCACCTTTATTTCTTGCAAAACTGAAGTCAAGAAAACAAGCGCAGACAATCCGGTAAAGGAAAAGGACACTGCACGAACAGCGCTTCAAGCCGAGATCAAAGCGGAAACCCTACGGTCTTGGAATGATTATAGAACTTACGCTTGGGGCCATGATGTATTGTTGCCACTTTCTAAAAAGTCCTTTGACTGGTATGAGCATTCCTTAGGGATATCGCCCATAGATGCCTATAGTACCCTAAAGGTTATGGGTTTGGAAACTGAGGCCAAAGAAATTGAGGACTATGCCTTGGCCATGGATTTTGACCAAGATCAGTATGTTCAGGTGTTTGAAGTAAATATCCGCATTTTAGGAGGCCTCTTATCGATGTACCATTATACCCAAAATGAGGCGGTACTTGAAAAAGCAAAGGATATTGGGGATAGGATATTGCCGGCCTTTGATTCCCCTACGGGCATTCCGTTTCATTCCGTAAACTTGAGGACAGGCAAAACGGGTGGTAACCATGGTGAGCGGAAGGGCGATGTGGTCAATGTGGCACAAGCGGGCACCTATTTGTTCGAGTTCGGAATCCTAAGTTATTACACCAAAGATTCGAAATACTATCAGGCCGCGAAACGAGCTACAAAGGCTGTTTTTGATAGAAAATCGGAAATAGGATTGCCTGGGGAAAATATTAATGTGGTGACTGGGGAATGGGAAGGTACCCAATGGCATCATTTACAAGCAGGAGTAGATGCCTATTATGAGTATATGTACAAAAGTTATATGATATTTCCCGATCCCGAGATCAAGGAAATCTGGGACTATAGTTTGGATAAGATCAATACCTACCTATTGGATGAATACAATGGCAGGAATTTCTATACCATTGTGGATATGCACACTGGTGAAATCCTAAAAAGATCCGTTTCATTGTACGATGCCTTTTGGCCGGCCATACTTGCTGTTTCAGGCGATGTTGAAGCTGCTGAAAAATCGGAGGCGACATGGGATTGGCTTTGGGACAAATACGGAATGTTGCCAACAAGATATCATTATGGAAAGGATACCGTAGAATATGCCAATTTTGAGATCAATCCCGAGATTATCGAATCTGCCTACTATTTGCATGAAATAACAGGAAAGGAGGAATACTTGGATATGCTTGAAAAATATTGGAAGGATATTAAAAAGCACTGCAAAGGCGAGGTCGCTTTCCATTCGATCAATGATGTCCGAACAAAGGAACCCAAGGATTATTTGGCCACGTATTTCTTTGCCGAGACCATGAAGTATTTCTATATCGGTTTTTCACAGGGTGATTTCGTTTTTGAGGACCATGTATTCAATACGGAAGCCCATACCTTTAAAAAATCGGATTTTGATTCGAACGAGGCCAAGATAAGATTGGGATACCAGTAAGGACCTTTAGGTGTGACAATAGGTTGATTTGGTTGCTGAACGCCTGCTTACAGTGTTCAAAGTCTGTTGTTTATGCTTTAGCATGTGCTTTCCGTCTAATACATATGGAAGCTTTAAATAATATAAGTAGTTTTTAATACTAAATCACTTTTCATGAAGAAACTTGGATACTATTTTTTGGCGTGTTTGGGCATGGTACTGGCTTTATCTTTCATAGGATCAGGTAATACCGATTCAAAGAAAAAAAAGAAGACGAACGTGGTTATGGCCTATTATGTGCCCGAAAAATATTATCAGCCCGAGAAGCTTCCCTTGCACCAATTGACCCATATTATCTTTTCATTCACCAATGTTATCGAAGGTACGATGCAATTCAGGGATGCTGAAAATGGGGATAAACTCAAAGCGTTAGTTGCACAACGCGAAAAGTACCCTGATTTAAAAGTGATGATCGCTTGCGGCGGATGGGGTGCCGATGGTTTTTCGGATATGTCACATACCCCCGAAAATCGAAAGAAATTTGTTCAAAGTGTGGTGGATTTCAATGCGGAATATGAGTTGGATGGATTGGATATTGATTGGGAATACCCTACAATTCCTGCGGCCGATACAGGAGCACGTCCTGAAGATAAGCAGAACTTCACTTTATTGATGAAAGAACTACGGGCAGGCTTGAATACCCTGGAAAGAACACAAACACTGACGTTTGCATCAGCAGGATGGAAACGGTATTACGATAATGTTGAGATTACCGAAGTCATGAAGTATGTTGATTATATGAATGTGATGACCTATGATCAAATTGGAGCGACATCACCCTATACCGGGCATCATACCGCCTTGGGTTTGGTTGAACTTGAGGATATTAAGGATACGCCCGCTGCGGCATTTATAGAAAGCAGAAGGGAAGAGATGAAAAAACGGGGGTATACCTTTGAACCAAGATCGGTAGAACGTATTGTGGATTTTTGTATCGACAATGGGGTAGCACCCGAACAGATCGTCATCGGGGCCGCTTTTTATGGGCGGGCCTGGAAAGGTGTCCCGCCAGAAAACAACGGACTTTATCAACCCAATGGGGGTTCCTATATTGGATGGAGTGCCTATCACCAGATACGTCAGCAATTTGAAACGGACAAGAACTATACAAGATATTGGGACCCCAAGGCGAAAGCACCCTATTTATACAGTGCATCCGATAGTGTTTTTATCAGTTATGACGATACGGTTTCCGTTCGGTTAAAGACGTCCTATTCCAAGCAAAAGAAGTTGGGGGGTATGATGTTTTGGCAATTGGGCAACGATACCAAAGATGAAGAAAGTCTCTTGAAATCAATCTACGAGGCATCACACAAAAAATAGTAGGTCCATTTAAAAACCAACCTATGAAATCGAACCTTCTCGTTTTATTTTGTATCCCTGTCTTTTTAGTGACTTCCTGCGGGGACAATACACTCGAACTTGTTGAAAATGGGCGATCCGATTTTGAAATTGTAGTAAACGGGGATGCCTCTGAAAGCGAATATAAGGCTGCAGTACTCCTGCATTCCTATTTGGAAAAGATCAGTGGCGCCCAATTGAGCATTGTGGATGAAAGCTCCCAAAGTACCGAGAAGCATAAAATCTATATGGGCAAGCCCTATGATGATACCTTGCAAGAGCATCAGATCAAGATCAGATCTTCCGATGGCAATCTCTTTATCAATGGCGGTTCCGATTCGGCAGTGCACAACGCCGTATATGAATTTTTAGAACGATATCTAGGCTGTAAATGGTACGCTCCAGGGGTCGAGACATTGCCGAAAAAAACGTCCCTATCACTACCATTTCCTATTGACTATTCCTATACGCCCGAAATAACCACACGTACGGTACACTCCAGACTATTTTATGAAAATAGGGACTATGCAGACC
>NZ_JBATHS010000257.1:0-1820 GCF_049667165.1 Maribacter sp. | reverse complement strand
GGATACACAAGCTTCCAGGGTCCATTTTTCTTGGGCAGATAGACTTAAGCCAAGCATGAAAAGGATTGTGAATAGTATGTTGAATTTAGTATTCATAGGATATTGGTATACCAACGGAACTACTATTGTTGTGCCAAGTTTATAACTAACTAGTTATAAGCTAATTATAGTTATTTCTTTAGTGAAATCGGCTCCCTAATGTAAAATAATTGTACAGATAGTGTCATATATTTGGACACTTCGTACAATTTAATGATTTCAAATTGTAGTTTTAGAAGGGAATTGAAAAAGTTGCTCGCATTTTGATAGCGGGTTCCTTAAAAATGTAAATTATGCTCGATGCAAAAATTCTGGTCATTGACGACAATAAAAGTGTGCTGAGTGCTTTGGAAATTCTATTGCAATTCGAATACGCTGCGGTAAAGACCATTTCAAACCCCAACCAGATTTCTTCTTTTCCCGACTTGACCGATTTTGATATTGTTTTATTGGACATGAATTTCTCGGCAGGGGTGAATACGGGTAATGAAGGCTTGTTCTGGTTACGGGAAATACGAAAGAAGGCCCCACAGATGTCTGTGATCATGATGACGGCCTATGGCGCTATCGACCTGGCGGTAAAAGCCTTAAAGGAAGGAGCCATCGATTTTATATTAAAACCTTGGAACAATGACAAGCTTTTGGCCACCGTTAAATCGGCTTATGAGTTGAAGAAATCCCAAAAGGAGGTCTATCAACTTAAGCAGAAGGAACATAACTTAAAGCAGCACATCAACCAAAACAAGAATTACATTATCGGTAACTCAAAGGCCCTGAATACCATATTGAATCTGGTGGGCAAGGTCGCCAAAACGGATGTGAACGTATTGGTGACGGGTGAAAACGGAACCGGTAAGGAATTGATCGCACGTGAACTGCATAAATTATCAAACCGGTGCAATGAGGTCTTTATTTCGGTAGATATGGGTTCTATCTCCGAAAACCTTTTTGAAAGTGAACTTTTCGGACATACCAAAGGTTCATTTACCGATGCAAAGGAAGATCGGTCAGGAAAGTTCGAGGCCGCTAACGGAGGCACCCTATTTTTGGACGAGATTGGAAATCTCTCCCTGCAGGCCCAAGCCAAATTGTTATCCGCCATTCAGAATAAGACCATAGTGCGTGTCGGTTCAAATAAGCGGATTCCAGTAGATATCCGTTTAGTTTGTGCCACCAATTGCAACTTGGATCAAATGGTCTCCGATGGCCTTTTTAGGGAAGATCTCCTATACCGTATCAATACCATAAGAATTGAGGTGCCACCACTGCGGGAAAGGGGTGAGGACGTTTTGGTGCTAGCTGATTTTTACCTGAATAAATACGCTTCTAAATATGGAAAACAAGGATTGCGAATCAATCAAGCCGCACAGGAAAAACTGATGTCCTATTCGTGGCCGGGAAACATTAGGGAGTTATTGCATACCATAGAACGTTCGGTCATACTTACAGATGGAAGTGTTTTGAAACCTGAAGATTTCCTTTTACATTCAAAAACGGCCCTATCGGTCGATTCAGGGCCTGAAACCCTTGAAGCAATGGAGCTGTTGATGATAACCAATGCCCTGAACCAAAATGAGGGAAATTATAGTGCCGCAGCTGAGCAGTTGGGAGTTTCCAGACAGACTCTGTATAACAAAATGAAAAAATTAGGGAAATAATGGTAAGCAGACATATCTATTTACAGCTTATTTTCCGGATCTTGATGATCTCGGTCTCTGCCATGGCGGTCGGTTTTTTCTTTTTTGCAGGCCAATTCATTCTAGCCGGTCTTGCATTGGTAC
>NZ_JBATHS010000256.1:0-1812 GCF_049667165.1 Maribacter sp. | reverse complement strand
CATCAGGACATAGACTTTATGCTATAGATCTGCTCACGGGAACCCTGGTGATGTCCTTTGGAGAGCAGGGGAGTATAGATCTCGGACAAGGCCTGGGAAGAGAGATTGCTAAAGTCCCCATTGTTCTTACTACCCCCGGTGTAATTTATAAAAACTATCTTATACTCGGAGGCAGAACTTCGGAATCTCCCGGTGCGGCACCCGGACATATAAGAGCCTATAATGTGTTATCTGGGGAGATGGAGTGGATCTTCCATACAATTCCACAACCTAATGAATACGGGTATCGAACCTGGCCAAAAGAAGCCTATAAAACTACCGGGGGAGCCAATAATTGGGCGGGTATGGCCCTGGATGAACCTCGTGGTATTGTCTATGTGCCTACCGGTTCGGCAGCATTTGACTGGTACGGAGGGGATCGTTTAGGTGATAATCTTTTTGCCAATTCACTTTTAGCACTCGATGCTGAAACGGGGGAGCGTCTCTGGCATTTTCAAATGGTGAAGCACGACCTTTGGGATCGGGATCTTCCAGCGCCTCCAAATCTTTTTGAAATAGAACTAAATGGAGTCATGGTCCCGGCTGTAGCACAGATCACTAAAAGTGGGCATGTTTTTATTTTTAACAGACTTACAGGAATCCCGCTATTTCCTATGGAAGAAAAAGAGTACCCCAATACCACCTTAGAAGGTGATAAGGCTTCCAGCACCCAGGTACTGCCATTAAAACCTGCTCCTTTTGCAAGACAAACTTTAAATGAAGGTGATCTATATGCCCCGGATCAGCCGGCCTTTGTGGATGATTTTATTGATAAGGCGCAGAATTTTAGTCCGCCCACCGTGCGCGAAAAATTAGCATCCGTAACCTCCAAAGGACAATTTATCCCAATAGATACCAGAGGGGTTATTTTATATCCCGGAGCCGATGGTGGTGGGGAATGGGGGGGCGCTGCCCTGGATCCCAGAACGGGGATCATGTATGTAAATGGGAACGAAATGGCCTGGATAGTTCGGATGGCCAAAGTTGGTGAAAAAGACGGAAAGCCTTTAAGTCCGGGTGCTACCCTGGCTCAGATCCATTGTGTGCGATGTCATGGGGGCGAATTTCAGGGAATGGGAGAGGTCCCTGAATTACAACAAGTTAAAATGCGAATGGGGGCGAAAGATATCCAACAAATGATCTCCAAAGGAAAAGGGGCCATGCCTGCCATGCCTAATTTAACGGAAGATGAAGCCGCCTTGATCGCAGCTTTCTTAACCGATATGGAAGAGAAAAATACAGGAGCCAAAGATCATCACGCAGAGAGTAAAATTACGAGTAGATATGCCATGGTGGGCTTTGGACGATTTAAGGATGACAGAGGCTATCCTGTGATGAAACCCCCATGGGGAACCCTTAATGCCATAGACCTCAACACTGGAGAATATGTATGGAAAATACCTCTGGGTCATGAAGAAAGTCTGGAGGATCCTGAGGTTCCTGTTTCCGGTCTGGAGAATTACGGCGGACCTGTAATTACGGCCGGTGGGGTGTTGTTTATTGCCGCCACCAAGGATGAAAAATTCAGGGCCTTTCATATGAGAACCGGGGAGTTATTATGGGAGACCAGGCTACCAGCCGGCGGCTATGCCACTCCGGCCACCTATGAGGTAAATGGGAAACAGTATCTGGTCATAGCATGTGGAGGTGGCAAAATGGGGACCAAGTCTGGAGCAACCTATGTAGCTTATGCCCTTCCCGAGTAAAACTGGAAATACAATGAAAAAATTCGACTGGAAAAAAGTGGCTTACATCTTTGGGATTGTACTGTTC
>NZ_JBATHS010000255.1:0-10026 GCF_049667165.1 Maribacter sp. | reverse complement strand
AAATGACATATGCATAATAGGCCATGACGCTCACCAAATTCGATTCGAAAACATTTTCATTGAAAACCAAAGGTTGGAATTCGATATACTCGAAGTTGAATTGATTGTCCTTATAATTGAAAATCGGTGTTTCATAGGACGTGTTGAAAACCGGTCTTGAAGACTGGATCTGGATATTGCCCTTAAACCTATTGGATTCATATTCGGTGATCGTAATGTACATCTGGGCATTCACCCTTTCGTTGTCCTTATACACACGATTCGTCCATTTGGTCTTATTGACAAAATCATTCAATGAACGCTCCAAGGTCTTGAATATCTGTTGGTTGGTTTGGGCGACCTGATCTGAATTCACGGTTACCACACAGTTCAATTCCTGTGCAAAAACAGTACCGATAGAAAAGATAAAAACGAGGACAATTAGGTAATTACGCATTCAATCGAATTATGATTTCGTTCAAAATATCCTTGGCGACATCAGCCTTGGTTTTTAATTGAAACGCTTTAATCTGCGAATTCTTATCCAAAAATGTTATTTTATTCGTATTGCTGGCGAACCCTGCGCCCTTATCATTCAAGGAGTTCAAAACAATGGCATCTAAATGCTTTCGTTCTAATTTGCCTTTGGCATTTTCCAGTTCGTTCTCGGTCTCAAGGGCAAAGCCTACTAAAAACTGCTTGGTTTTCCGTTCTCCCAACGACAATAGGATATCCTTGTTCTTCACCAATTCCAAAGTGAGATTTTTTTCTTTCTTTTTGATTTTTTGGTCCGCCACCATTTTTGGCCTATAATCGGCCACAGCAGCAGCAGCTATGGCTATATCACAATTTTCGAAATGTTCATGGGCCACCTCGTACATTTCATCAGCCGAAATCACATTGATCCTAGTAATCAAATCATGTGAAATGGAGAGGTTCGTTGGTCCGGAAACCAAAAGCACCTGCGCCCCAAGTTTGGCTGCAGCCATGGCCAGTTCGTAACCCATTTGCCCTGTGGAATGGTTGCCTATAAACCGAACCGGGTCGATTGCCTCGTGGGTAGGCCCTGCTGTGATCAACACCTTTTTATCTTTCAAGGATAAGCCTTCCAATAGGTATTTTTTGATAAAAGCCACGATATCCTCAGGCTCTGCCATTCTTCCTTCCCCATGCAGACCACTGGCCAACTCACCCGAGGTAGCAGGAATCATAATATTGCCATACGATAGCAACGTATCAATAGACTTTTTGTTAGCAGGATGTTTGAACATGTCCAAATCCATGGCAGGCGCAAAAAAGACAGGGCATTTCGCGGATAAATAGACCGCCAACAAAAGATTGTCCGTGGCGCCGCTGGCCATTTTGGACATGGTATTGGCCGTCGCCGGGGCGATGATCATGATATCGGCCCAGAGCCCTAGATCTACGTGATTGTTCCAATCGGTCACCTCCCCTTCTTGCTTGACAAACGCCGTAAGCGCAGGATTCTTCGAAAGGGTTGCTAAGGTAAGTGGGGAAACAAAAGAGCTGGCACTTTCTGTCAAAACCACTTTGACATTGGCGCCAGCTTTAATCAATATACGTACAAGAAAAGTTGTCTTGTAAGCAGCAATTCCTCCAGTAATGCCTAAAAGAATATTCTTGCCGCTCAACATACTATTCTGTATCTTTCTCTGTGTTTCTATGGTAAATCCTATCCATCAACCACTCCTCAACGGCCATAGCGTGTGGTTTGGGAAGTTTTTCGTAGAATTTTGATACTTCGATCTGCTCCTTGTTCTCAAAAACCTCTTCTAAACTATCACTGTATGTGGCAAATTCCTCCAGTTTTTCCAAGAGCTCCTTTTTGATTTCAGAATTGATCTGAACAGCCCTTTTAGCGGTTATTGAAATAGCCTCGTATATGTTTTCGGTTTTCGCATCGAACTCGTTCCTATTTATGGTCACCGTTGAAACGGGAGCCTTAGAGTTCTTTAAATCATTCGTATTCATAATAACTGCTGTTTATTTTGTTTCTTTATCTTCTTCGGTCATAGGGGAATCCATTTCCTTTTGGATTTTACCCATCAATTCATCGGCCTCATCGACAAATTTGGTCTTTGGATATTGCCTTTTAAGTACATTATATGCTGTTTTGGCATTTTCCAAACGCTCTGGTTTCCATCTGGCAAAACTGTTTAAGGCAAACTCGGTTGCTGATTCAAATTTAAGGTACAAGGCCTCTTCCCTATAAATCGAACCGGGGAAATCGGAAATGAAATTATCGAAAGCCGCCATGGCCGGTGTCAAAAATGAATAATCAAAATGCCCCAATTTATTGAACTGCTTTGCGATTTCAAATGCTTTTTCTTCCTTTTTCGTCGTTAATTCCTGAGCCATTTTATTCGCCTCATCGAAGTATTCTGAATCGGGGTACATATTTATAAAGGTCTGCAATTTAACAAGGGCCTTATCCGTATCCGTCTGATCCAAAGAATATGCCGGGGAAAGTTTGTAATAGCTTTTAGCCCCTAAAAATGATGCTTGCGGCACCTTCTCACTTTTGGGATACGATTTGATGAACCGCTCAAACTGGTAGCCCGCCATGTTATAATCCTTACGTTGAAAATAGGTATCCGCAAAGAAGAACATAACCCTTTCTCCTTGAGGCTTACCTACATATTTGGGTGCAATCTGTTCGAATAAACGGTTTGCGCGTTTGTAATCCCCTTCATCATAATATTTCTGGGCAAGATCGTACTTGGCCTTTACATCTTCATTCTTAAGTACTTTTTGATACTCATTGCATGATGACATGACCGCAATCAAACCAAGTAAAGGGATTAGATTCCTCATTTTAAAAAACATTTTGCAAAATTAGGGATTCTGAATGGAACTAAAAAACAAATTTTATAGTGCTAAAATAACGTGCGAAAAGCACTTATCACCCTTATTTGGCTTAGATTTAACGTTCAAGCGAACGGCCTATTGGGCGTGTTGCCCGGCGAAAGGCTTCACGAATTTTTCGATTTTGTCCCTAAGTTGGTCCGATGCAGGTACCAAGGGCAACCTGACCCCTGATTTTGCAATGCCCAAGGCCTCGAATACCGCTTTGATCCCTGCCGGATTCCCTTCTTCAAAGATAAGCCCCATTCCTTCCTGTAGGGCATACTGCAGCTTGAAGGCCGCTTTGACTTGGTCCTGCAAGCCCAACCTGATCATCTTGGAAAATGCAAACGGTACACCTTGCCCCAACACGGAAATTACACCCATACCCCCGGCCATTACGGTAGATAGCGCCGTCATATCATCCCCGGAGATTACCATAAAGTTTTTGGGCTTATCCTTAAGGATATGCATGACCTGGGCCATATCGCCCGAGGCCTCCTTGATGCCTATGATATTCCCAAAGTCATTGGCCAGACGCAGTACGGTTGAAGGTAGTATGTTGCTCCCCGTTCTGGATGGAACATTATAAATGATCACAGGCAAGGGTGAATTTTCAGCAATTGCCTTAAAATGCTGGTAAATACCTTCTTGGGTAGGTTTATTATAATAAGGTGAAACAGATAGTATGGCGATGAAATCATCAAGATTCCGACGTTTTATAGTTTCTATGACGTTACTTGTATTGTTACCACCAATGCCAAGAACAAGGGGCAACGTACCGGCGTTGGCACTAATAATCGTATCGATTACCAATTGTTTTTCCGCTTCCGTCAGTGTTGCCGTTTCTGCCGTTGTGCCCAAAACGACCAAATAATCGACGCCACCGTCAATACAATGCTTTACGATAGTGGTCAAAGCCATGGTATCTACCGTAAAATCCTCCTTGAATGGAGTAACCAAAGCAACCCCAGTACCCACTAATTTTTCCATTATGCAATTTCATTCAGAACTCTTAAATATTTTTTGAGCTCTAGTTTAAACGTTTTAAAATCCTTTAAAGGCACACCTATAATCAGGTCATTCAATTTTTGATCCACCTCCATAAAACCTACCTTGATGCGGGCGTTGGTCTTTACCGTCATCAGTTGCAACAATAAATTATCCGTGTTATAATAGTTGACCAAAAGATCATAATCCCGACTTAAGAACTCCAACGCATAACTATTTTCAATCTCGCCTTTCCAACCTAAATCCTTATCCGAAAAGACCGGGGTCGAATAGGGCGAATTCTTGTCGTAATAACTTCGATAACCTATGATCTTTACTGCATTCGGTCTTAATTTATATTCATCCACAAACTCAAAAAAAAGTTCCGGTTTTTCAAAATTATCCAAATCAACAACACAACCAATGGAGGTTATACCGCCTGCTCTGTTGACCATCTGTGGCGTTTTGGATAGGGCTTCCTTTAAGAACTTAGTGGCAGATTTGTGTTTGAATTTATCCTTAATTCCTTTTAAAAACATGTACTTTTACATTTACACAAATGTAAATAATAAACACTCATCTTTGTGAGGCTAATGTAAAAACAATAATGGTTTTAAAAATACAACATTTTGTTATATTTATAACTTTATTGGGATTGGCATCCTGTAAACAGGCTAGCGGACGGCTTGCTACCATCGAAGGCAAGCAAATCCCCATTGATAGTACGATTTCCAAATCACAACCCATTGAGGATTTTATAGCCCCTTATAGCAAACGTATCGACGAGGTATTGGATAGCACCTTGGCCTATGCACCCAAAACCATCACCAAAGAAGATGGCGAATTCAATACCACAGCCGGAAATTTAATGGCGGATGTCGTGCGTTTGCAGGCAAACCCCATATTCAAATCACGCACAGGCAAGGATATCGACCTCGTTTTACTGAACCATGGCGGTATACGCTCGATCATATCCGCTGGTAAGGTAAATGCACGGAACGCCTTTGAGATTATGCCCTTTGAAAATACCATTGTGGTCGCCGAAATCAAAGGTACCGACGTACTTGAGATGGTGGCCTTTTTGGCCGAGGCCGGAAGGGCTCATCCTATTTCCGGAATGCAGATTGTCTTGGATAACCATCGGAAAATACGAAAAGCCCTGGTCAATGGTGAACCGATACTACCGGAAAGAACCTATTATATAGCCACTTCCGATTATTTGGTTTCTGGTGGTGACCATATGGGTTTCTTTAAAAACAATACTTCGGTCACAGATACCGACTATTTGATCCGCAATGCGATGATCGACTATTTTAAAAAAGTGGATACCCTTGCGCCCGTAATTGACGATCGTTTTTATATGGAAAAATAACATGGATAGAAGAAGATTTATTACCCAGACATCTGCCGGTTCCGCCTTTATAGGTTTAGGAGGTCTTTCCTTGAACGCTTGTTCGCGCGAAACAAAAAAGCATATTACCATTCTACATACCAATGATGTACATAGTCACATCGATACATTCCCGAAAAGCCATTCAAGCTATCCCAATCTTGGTGGTGTTGCCCGAAGGGCTACTTTGGTGGAGTCGATCCGTAGGGAAAACCCGAATACTCTTTTGTTAGATGCCGGTGATATTTTTCAAGGTACCCCCTACTTCAATTTTTATGGGGGTGAACTTGAATTTAAGTTGATGAGCAAACTCAATTATGATGCCGCCACCATTGGTAACCATGATTTTGACAATGGCATTGACGGCCTCTTTGCACAATTGCCCAATGCCACGTTCCAATTGCTTTCGGCCAATTACGATTTTAGCAATACGGTCATGAATGGCTATGTAAAACCCTATAGCATATACGTGGTCAATGGACTGAAAATAGGGGTATATGGCTTGGGTATCGAACTTGACGGTTTGGTAACGAAGAAACTCTTCAAAGAGACCAAATATCTAGATCCTTTTGAAATTGCCTCAGACATTGAAACCACTTTGAAAGTAGATGAAAAATGCGATTTGATCCTTTGTCTTTCCCACTTGGGATACCACTATAAAAGTGAATCAAAACCCGATGATCTAAAATTGGCTGGTAAAACAAAGTTCACTGACCTGATCATTGGAGGGCACACCCATACATTCCTTGACAAACCCACGGTGACAAAAAATGCTGATGGAAAAAATATTCTTGTCAACCAAGTAGGCTGTTATGGCATCAACCTTGGTCGGATAGACTTTTATTTTGATTCAGAAGGGAGCATAGAGGCCAAGGGTACCCGTATCATTGTTTAGTCCGGATTGTGGTCTATGATCCATTCCACGAGAACCTGCAACTCATCTTCCATGGATATATTCGGAAAAGGCCTAGCGGCCCTTCGATACCAATATCCCGCATTGAATTCATCCCCCTCTTTTCGATGTAGGTACGCATGGATCCAACTCCCTAATGTGGTCGGCAGGTCTTGGGCAATGTTATGGGATGTCTCCCAGTCCCCGACAGCATCAAACCACATAGCCTTCAGAGCCATCGGCCATTCATCATTCGGATACTCATTATCCAAAGTTTCAATGAATTTCGTGTAGTTTTCTGGAATCATTTAGGATAGTTTTTTAATCAAGTTACCTACAGTCAATCCTTGAACAATGATGGAGAATACCACGACCACATAGGTTATGACCAAAAACAGGTCGCGGTGCATATCCGCTGTAAGGCCAAGTGCTAGTGCAATTGAAATACCGCCTCGTAATCCGCCCCAAGTCATTATTAGGTTGGTATTGGGCACAAAATCTAACTTTTCCTTAAAAAAGCTGATGGGCAGTAATAAGGACAAATATCTACAGATCAATATGATGGGTATGGATAATAAGCCTGCAATGACATAATCGAGCTTAAAGGCCAACACCAACATTTCCATTCCTATCAATACGAACAATAGCGTATTTAGCAGAATGTCTATCAATTCCCAAAATTTATCAACATAGGTTTCCGTGATTTCGGACATGGCATTATCACGTAGGGTATCATTGCCAACCAACAACCCCGCCGTGACCATGGCCAAAGGGGCTGAAAGATGGAATTTCTGGGCGATTACCGTTCCTACCATGACTGTAGCCAAGGTAATGATGACTTCAATATCATAATCATCGATAGATTTCATTAAGCGATAGGTAAGCCATCCCAAAAGCAATCCCAAAAGGATTCCACCGATAACCTCAACCCCGAAAAGTTCTAAAACATCGATGGCGGATACGGTTGCATTCCCTGAAGAGGCAAACTGGAAGATGGTTAAGAAAACCACAACCCCTACCCCATCATTGAACAAAGATTCGCCGACAATCTTGGTCTCCAATTTTTTAGGAGCCCCTGCTTGTTTTAAAATACCCAATACGGCAATCGGATCCGTGGGAGAAATCAAAGCCCCGAACAAGAGGCAATATACATAGGCAACATCCAATCCAAAGAGCATTAAGAGATAATAGGTAGCAGTACCCACTAAAAATGTAGATACCAAAACCCCCAATGTTGAGAACACCAAAATTGGCCATCGTTGCACATGTAATTGCTGAAAATTAGTGTGCAATGCCCCCGCGAAGAGTAAAAAGCTCAACATAACATCCAAAAGCAAGGTCTTAAAATCAATTTGGGTGATGATGTATTTTTCGGCATTCAATAAGGTATCATCAAAATAACTCAGGGCAAAAACGCCCAAGGTAAAAAGAATGGTTATGACCATTAGCCCAATGGTATTGGGCATTTTGAGAAAACGTACATTGATAAAACCAAAGATGGCAGACAAGAAAACAAGTACGGTGGCGATTAAAAAGATGCTCATTTATTAAATAGGCTTGGTCCTAATGGTTCAAATGTAAGCCCCAAAAAGGTTTAACGCAACCATTTATCGGGATTTAGGTAAAACATCTTCTTCCAGCCTTGCACGGATTCAGAGTCATGCCGTTGCGGATAAGGAAAAGGAGATGTAATCGCATAGTGCAAATGTGGGGGTTTACCCTTAGCATTCCCGGTATCGCCTACGATGCCCAACACCGTGCCAATCTTTACGGGTTGAAAGGCAGATGCATCATAGGAATCGAGATGTGCATAATAATGAAATCGCCATTTGGGGCCCAACACCATGACCGATTTTCCCCCTTTCCCCCCTTCATAGGTATATACCACGATGCCATAGGTCGAAGCAACAACAGCTGTGCCCCGAGGGGCAAAAATATCGATTCCCTTATGGGTAATAGAGGTTCCCCAAGGATACGCCCAAAAAGAATCCACGGCCCAACTCTTAGTGGTTGCATCCTTTACTGGAATGATCATTTTTTGGGGCAAAAGGAATCCGATGGCGAGAATTACCAAGGGGACCCAAAACCATTTCCGGATCGACCGACCTCGAACAATAAAAGCGAAGGTTGATAAAAGTACATACCAAAATCGCCTTGTGGTATTTGTGATCATCTTACGTTTATAAAGGTTTTTGTAAAGTATTTACAAAAATAGGATTATCCCGTGGTATGCCTATGCCCATTTCAATAATAGCGCAAAGACAATGAATCAAATTATACCTTCATTTTTTATAAACGCATCTTTTCCTTTGCTCCTCTATTTTGTACATTGCCGAACGAATGAATAATAAACCGAACAAACTTACACGCCAGATGGGCTTACTGGCCCTTACCGCTACTGGCGTGTGTTCTATGTTGGGGGCCTCGATCAATGTGGTGCCTTTTATGATCCAACGAAATGTTCCTGGCATTGGACCCTATGTACTACCAGCCTTTGCCTTTGCTGCAATCCCTGCTTTGCTAGCTGCTTTTGCGTATTCGATTTTGGCTTCTGCCATGCCCCGTGCTGGGGGCAGTTATATTTATGCTAGCCGGGGATTGAATCCGTATTTAGGTTTTGTGGCAAGTTTTTCTCAATGGTTCGGGCTTTCCATTGTTATTGGCGTAATTGCCTATGTTACAGTACCTTTCATAAGGGATGTTTTCTTAGGTCTTGGCTTGGATTCCTTAGCTGTTGCCCTCGAGGTAGGTTGGATACGTGTTGGCCTTGCCTTAGCACTCCTATGGACCTTTGTTGCTATCAATATAAAAGGGACAAAGTCTTATGAACGCACATTACTTCCCATGATGTTTCTCATGTTTGCCTTAGGGGCGATTGTCATTATTGCAGGATTCAGTTTTGATACCACCGACTTCTTAACTGCCTTAAAGGCCAAGGAAGGAAGGGAATTTGTACCGATACCGACCATCGATTTTGACTGGAGGGTTTTTCTATCGGCAGCGGCATTGTTATTTTCCAGTTTTATTGGTTTCGATTCGATTGCACAGGCTGGAGGGGAAGCCAAAAATCCAACTAAATCCCTCCCAAAGGCCATATTGATAGCCATCTTGGGGGTAGGTCTTTTTTACTTTTTATTCGCAGCCGCGGTCTATCATACCGCTCCATGGAGTTTTGTAGCCGAAGAAGCATTAAACAAGGACATTACAGCTCCAGGGCTTTTAAGCTATGTGCTGCCTTCAGGTCTGGGAGTGGCTATTCTTGTTGGTGCTGCCATTGCGTTGATCAATGACCTCCCGGCCATGTTATTGTCCGTATCACGTTTGATGTTCGCTTGGGCCGAAGACGGCATTTTTCCCAAAGTGATTTCTAAAGTACATCCGAAACGCCATACGCCCCATATTGCCCTTTTGATTGCTGGATCAATGGCAAGTATAGGGGTACTGGGTTCCCATTTCGCAGGTGATTTCTTCTTGGGCATTGATATTATGGTCACTTCCATGATGGTCAATTTTTTATTGATGTGCGTTACATTATTAACCTTGCCCCAAAGAAATCCGGATTTGGCCAGTGAAATTAAAATCATTAAAAATAGAGGGCCACAAGTATGGATTGGCGGGTTCGGAGCCATTTTTTTAGTGGCATTTTTGGGCATTCATACGTACAAGGACCTCGCATCGAATGTAGATGCCTGGTATTTTCATTCCACGCCCATTTGGCTCATCGTCATGACGTTGGCAAGTATTATCTTCGTATACAAATGGCGTCAACTCAAGTTCCAAGGAGTGGATGTAACAGCACGATTTAAAAAACTTCCAATAGAATAAAACATGAAGATGACTACGACTTTGGCGCCCGGAATGGAAATTTCCCGAATTATCACCGGATTATGGCAAATAGCCGATATGGAAA
>NZ_JBATHS010000254.1:0-2127 GCF_049667165.1 Maribacter sp. | reverse complement strand
AACAGGAAGCGGTATTGATCTTATCAGATATCAATATGCCCGGCATGAGCGGTCTGGACCTATTGGAAAAAATTAGAAAAGACTATGAAAAACCGCCACCATTGGTCATGATGGTCACGGCATATGGTGACGAGGAAAACCGAAATACAGCAAAACGGCTGGGTGCGGACGATTTTTTAACCAAACCTTTGGATTTCGCACTATTGAAAAGCAAATTAACAACTCTTAAATAATGGCCAAGATACTTGTAGTCGATGATGAGACCGATTTGGAGGTGCTCATCAAACAAAAATTCCGAAAACAGATTCGGCAAAATGAGTACGAATTTGTTTTTGCGATAAATGGAAAGGATGCCTTGGAGAAACTCCTGATCGAACCCGATACCGATATCGTCCTCAGCGATATCAATATGCCTGAAATGGATGGGCTTACCTTGCTCACCAAAATCAGCGAATTAAATCCGTTGTTGAAATCGGTCATTGTTTCGGCCTATGGTGATATGGAGAATATTCGCACTGCAATGAACCGTGGTGCATTCGATTTTATCACCAAACCAATCAACTTTGAAGACCTGACGATAACGGTTGAAAAGACATTGAAACATGCACACCAGATCAAGGAGACCCTTAAGGCCATCAAAGAGAACAACATCCTAAAGATGTATGTAGACGAAAACGTGCTCAACTTTATGGGAGGCCAAGAATATGAATCGACCATTATGGCCAATGAGAATTTGGAAGCGACCGTGATGTTCATCGATGTCTGCGGCTTTACAGCCATTAGCGAAACCACGCCCCCCGATGAAGTGGTGAAGATGCTGAACACTTATTTTGATGTGATGGTGAAAGAGATTATCTCACAAGAGGGCCATGTAGACAAGTTTATCGGTGATGCCATCATGGCGGTTTTTCGCGGGGAATATCACCTCGACCGTGCTATAGATGCAGCCTTGGCGGTTCGACAGCAAATCAACACCATGCCAGAATCCATGGATATGGCAGGCTATAAGCCGAAAGTTTCGATAGGGATTAAAAGCGGGGAAATGATTTCCGGAAATATAGGATCTGCCAGTTTAAGGCGTTTGGACTATACCGTAATCGGTGATACCGTGAATACGGCGGCCCGATTACAGGACGCGGCCCAACCCAATCAAATCTTGATTTCCGAGAACTGTTATGAACTCGTCAAAGAAGCCTTTAAATGTAAAAAAATAGGGGAAATTGTAATGAAGAACAAGGCGCAGACCCTTACCGCATATGAGGTATTGGAATAATATGAATCGATTTACCCATTCATAAAATTTGCTGCCCTTGTAAAAGAATCGGAAAAAGAGCAAGCCCCAGCGCCTACTAAGGGATTGCATCGAATTTTAGGTATAATTTAAGTTATTCTCTAAATTGCCCTAATTTTACCCCATGGTCAGACAAATTCAATTACGGGTTTCCTTAAAGGAGGAATCCCAAAAAGGCATCCTACTAAAAAAAGTCGCCAAGTATTTGGGGGAACCTGAACATGATTTGACGATAAAAGTGCTGCGCAAATCTATCGATGCGCGGAAACCGACCATTTATTTTAATTATAAAATGGAGGTTTATATACGGGAAAAACCTAAAGAAAATACCGGCTACATTTTTGAATACCAAGATGTTTCCAAGGCCAAGGAAATACATATCATAGGTTTTGGCCCGGCGGGTATGTGGGCAGCCCTTCGCTGTTTGGAGTTAGGGTTTAAGCCTGTGGTGTTCGAACGTGGGAAAAAAGTTCAGGAACGCCGCCGTGATTTAAAGGCTATCAATCAGGACCATATCGTTAACGAAGACTCCAATTATTGCTTTGGTGAAGGGGGTGCGGGCACTTATTCCGATGGCAAACTATATACAAGAAGCTTAAAAAGAGGTGATGTACGCCGTATTTTTGAAAGTTTGGTACACCATGGGGCAACTGCTCAGATACTTGTCGATGCACACCCTCATATTGGCACAAACAAACTCCCGAAAATTGTTCAAAACATACGTCAGACGATTCTTGCACATGGGGGCGAAATACATTTTGAAAGTCGGGTTACCGATTTTACCATCAAGAACAATAAACTGGTGGCCTTGGCACTACACAATGGACATGAAATGC
>NZ_JBATHS010000253.1:0-3968 GCF_049667165.1 Maribacter sp. | reverse complement strand
TTAATCGAGGATCAATAACAAACGTTTTAGGGTCCAGTGGTTCATTAGCGACTTGTGTCCAAACGGGTGTTGGATGGTAGGTAATCAAATAATAAACATTTGAAGCTGAAAAAATAATGGGCCCTTTTTCGCTATTACCAGCAATACCTTCGATTAAAACTGGGGCGTCGACAACTGTTTGCCAGGTGTTCATGTCAATGTCCATTCGTGCAACTTTTGAACCTGCATAGATTACCGGACCACTGCCGTAATTACAAGATATGCCCTCTATGGCAAAAGGAGCGGCTGCAAGCATGGCCCATGTATTTGTACTATTGTTAAAGTAGGCGACCTGGTTGCCAGAATAGATAATTGGATCATAACCAGTGGTGGCGGTTATACCATCAATTTCAAAAGGAGCTGCCGGTGTGGTACCCCAATTGGTCTGAGTGGTTCCGGTTAAAAAGGCAACCTGTGTTCCGTTGTATATGACTGGTCCAAATTGATCACCAGCGATACCTTTTATAGCAAATGGCGGAGTCGCCATCGTTGTCCAAGAAGTACCCCCTTTGGCAATGTATGCCAATTGTGATCCTCCATAGGCCACAATACCTACATTATTGTTACCGGAGAGCCCATCAATTTCAAAAGGAGCATCTGGGAATCTGTTCCAGATATTATTCTGATAATTATCGATATAAGCTACCTGCTTACCAACAAAAATAATGGCACCGTATTCGTTTTCACCTGTAATCCCTTCATAACCGTTTAGACCTATGGTTATACTATAGTTTTCAGTATCGTTGGGCGGGTTGAAGTCTTTATTTTTTATTTTTGCCCTGTAGGTGTTATGACTGTTTCCACGGGCAATTTGTTTCATTATTTCTGCACCACTTTCCCTTTTAACACTTTCTATGAACACCGGTGTTGTACCATTCTTTGCAACAGCTGTCCATGTTATTTTTTGATTTTTGTCAACTATAGATTCAAAGTTCTCTGGCTCACCTACCACGGATACAGGATCATTTCGATCATCAGTAAATTCCACCATCATTTTTTTATTGATTTCATTAATGTTCATTGTGTCTACGGTGACCGTAATGTTTGTGTCTTGAGCCATGATCTAATTAGTTTATTTGGTTATTACTATTTATTGATCTACAATTTAAACTACTAAAGATTAAATGACCACTAATTCATCGTAGGACGAAACACTTCATTTATTGTCCGAAACCTCTCATTTATTTACCAAATCTTTTTTATGGGATCCATTTTTAATCGCATTCACATAAAACATCTTCATCATTCCCCTGTTTTTTACTTGTATTTCCCCGCGATACTCGACATCAGCGATATCTTTTATAAGCTCGTATGTATTGGCCGAAACGTTTATTCTACCTGGTTCGGCCATGGTTTCCATACGGGAGGCCACATTAACGGTATCGCCCCAAATATCATAGGAGAATTTTTTACTGCCCACCACCCCTGCAACGACCATCCCTGTATTGATCCCGATACGGGTATCGAAATGAATTTGACCTTCTTGGGAATTCTTTTTTGCCTCTTTTACGAAATCCATGATTTCGAATGCGGCCAAAACCATTTTATGGGCATGGTCCTTGGTGGGATACGGCAAGCCCCCGGCACACATATAGGAATCCCCAATGGTCTTTATCTTTTCCAAACCATACTTTTCCATGATATCATCGAATTTGGAAAAGTAAAAACCTATGGTTTCTACCAATTTTTCAGGATCTAAATTTTCGGAATAATGGGTGAAGCCCTTAAAATCGGTAAACAATACGGTTACCGATTCAAATTTCTTGGCTACGACCTTCCCATTTTCCTTTAATTCATCTGCGGTATCCTTAGGCAAAACATTAAGCAAGAGCGTATCGGAACGATCCCGCTCCTCTTCAATGATTTGTTTGGTTTTTCGTATAAACCTATTGCGTCTGTACAATCCAAAGGCCAGAAGACCGATCAAGAACAAGGCAATGGCCGTCGCAATGACGACGATACGCTGGTTTTCTTGTTTTTGATTCAGTAAATCAACTTCAACCTGTTTTCTGGCAACCTCTAGGTTGGCCATATTTTGGACGTCGGTAATATTCTTAACGCTATCCCTAAACGTAATATGACGTTTATAATATTTGAGCGATGCTGCGGCATCACCTTTTTTCTCATACAATTCAGAGAGTTTTAAATTAGCGTCACTGATTTGATCTTTAAGCCCGAATTGTTGTGCCAGCTCCAGGCTTCTTTCCGCATACCCAAATGCAGCGTCCAAATCATCACGCTGCACATACATATCTGCCATATAGGTAAGATAAACACAGATGGGATAATAATCCCCAAGTTCTTCTAGCAACGAAATTGCGCCACTGATGTTTTCCTCGGCAATGGTATTTTGCCCCAATTGGGCATAGGCCAAGCCCATATTCCCTAGATTATAGGCCATTCCGATTTTGTTGTCGAAGGCTTTGAAAATAGGTCCCGATTCCTTAAAAAACAGTAAGGCGGAATCGGGTTTGGCCAAATTCAGATTGTACTCGTCCCCCAAATTCTCCAAAGAAGTGGCGTAAAGCAACGAATCCCCTCTTTCTTTAAAGATTTTTATTCCATTTTTATAATATCGGATTGTATTTTGTGTATTGCCCATGCCGGAATATACCGCGGCCATGGCAATGTAAAATAAAGCTAGATCTTTATCGCTTTCTTCCGCTTCGGCCAGTTTTACACCTTCATAGTAGCTTTCCAAAGCCTGTGTCAGATCCCCTTTGAGGTTAAGGGCATTGCCTTTTTGTAAATAGGCTTCAATAATCCGATTCGTTGAATCCAAAGCTTTGGCCTCGCGAAGGAGCTCTTCACTGAATTGTAACGACTTCTCCGGATCCGGATGGTATGCAGCAAGATCTTTCAGAAGTTTTAATCGATCCTTTTCCTTAAAATTACCGGAAGTATAGGTCCGTTCCAGACTATCGGCAACAGCTTGGTTCTGGCTGTATATATCGGAACAGAACATGAAAAAAAAGGCCAATAATATACAGGCCTTTTTTTTATATGGCATTAATATGGAACACATATTTCCCATTGCACTTAAAAACGGTTGGCTCGTGAAGGTTAACTACTTCCTCCTACCTTGATTTTAGGATCGATCTCAAAAGAAGTGGTTCCTATGGTAAAGCGGATGAAGTATTTATAGACATTATTCTTTGTATTGGCCTTTACTTTTTCTTTTACTTTCTTTTTCCCATTCTTTTTTTTGCCTTTGTTCTTTTTATTTTTAAACACCTTTTCCCTATTGGGATTGGTAGTGTCATCCATTATCTCGATTTCCTCAATATCAACAATCGCTCCTGATGATGATACCCCTTCCCATTCTATCTCATCATTTTCATTTACAATGATTGTAAATTCTTCGGTATCGTCGCTATTTTCGACGGCAGTGCCCTGGCTTGCCGAAAAAGAAAATGCCTTTTTGTTGTTGCCGTTATTCAATTGTTGGGTATCGACATGTAAGGTAACGATGTGTGTTGTTTGTGCAAACGAAATGCCGGTAAACACAAGTACTAAAATCAATACTAAAAAGATGCGTTGTTCTTTGGTCTTCATAATCAGGTCTTTTATTTAAAATATATTGTAAATTATTGCGAGCCTCTAAAACAAGGACATAAAAAAGGACGAAACACTAATTTGATTGTCCGAGATGCCACGAGAACTTATCCAAACAAATATCGGCGCAAGCATTATATTCCCCTAACCTCACCCGTATGAATCAAGATAAAGAATTTAAACTTAAATTAGGAGTGTATTTACTATCTTTCAAGAGCAGAAGGACTACGGTCGTGGGTATTGTAAGAAATTATGGTAGCCTTTAAAGGAGTACAACGAACTAATTAGCAACGCAAATGAACCAACCAAAAACACCTGAGCATTTAAAAGATAAGCCTTTACCCAAAAAACCTTACGAAATAGGAGGTCACGCG
>NZ_JBATHS010000252.1:0-2961 GCF_049667165.1 Maribacter sp. | reverse complement strand
GTTGAACTGGTGTAAGTCCATGAGCAGGGTAAGTTTCCCATTTTAAATAGAACCTTTGGCAGGTCGACCCTTGTCTTATCTCTTGGTGGTAAGATCCTTTATACACAATGCTTGAACTAGGTGTTCTTTCTAAACCAAGCAACAGAAAACCTACTTAAATCCTGCTTGTTTTATAACAACTGTATCGAGAATGGGTTCTTCGAGGATCAAGATGTTTTTGGAAACGTCGCTATGAGCATAGTTAACCTTAAAATATTCATTGATCATTGGTCTATCAGTTTCAACATTGAACGGTGTTGTTCCCAAAATTCTACGACCATCAACAAAAAATTCATAAAAAACAAAGTTGGAAGAATTCTCTTTTTGAATCGATATACATTTTGCCACTCCGGAAACATCCATGTTTCTATCTTTTTCGTCATCTACCAAGATTGAATCCTTTGTATTCCCGTTCCCATAATTATAGATATAGGCGACATTGAGACCTATCATAAAAAACAAATAAAGAAGTAGCAAATAGGTGCCTGCCCTTCTTTGGCCAGGCAATAAATGTTTGAATTCCTTAACATATCCTTTCCATTTTTCTTTATATAGGAATAAAATATAATGGGTAACTCCCAAGAAAATCACAATTGAAAATACAACCGGATACTTGCTAGAGGTGGCACTGAATAAATCAGGGAAAAAGACTAAAAGAATAAAGAATATTGAGAAAAAATGGGTAAAAGCTAAAAAAAGTACCGAAGTAAGATGCGCCTGATACCGCTCACTCGCAGAACCGGAGTACCATCTATACGAAATATAGAAAAAATATCTCAGAAATTTAGGAGGCTTTAACGTTGCCAGCCATGATCCCATTAATGCTTTATTTTTTTGATATGTACCCTTGGGGCCACATAGGTGTTATCGATTTTAACTTCAACTTCCTCTCGGTAAAAATCAGGTATGTTGTATTCCAAAGGCGGTTCATAATCCACTTCAAAAGTCAAGGATTTTAGTCTATTTCCATACAAAACCATAAACTCTTGCCTGAGTTTCATATCATACGCTTCTTGCGATATTCCACTTGGTTTTCCCCAATCACCGAAAGCTCCAAATGCATCGGCGATAAAATAGGTGCCCGATATGGCCCAACCTACTCCAGGTATAAAAGCAATGATACCCATCGTTACATCCAAAGCCGCCTTTTGGTATACTTCGTGCCTGTTTGAATCATTGCTCGTCATTGCATGACCTACTTCAAAGCTACTGAAAACAACGGAAACCCCGAAACAAACTTTACCTGCCAATTTAAGGCCTCCCACTGCCTTGCTCGCCCTTATTCGAGCACTATTAGCACTGACCTTTAGCCCTTGTTGTTTAAATCCAGTGGCATTTCTAATGTCATCAAAACTAGCCCATTGCCCATCGAGCATTTTCCATTTGCCCATACCATTGGCATAATTTCGGCCAGCCTGAGAAAAAGGATTCCTAAGAATATCATCATAATTAACATAGTGTTGAGCCATTGTGAATGTCTCTAACCCTCCAACAACCACAGCGGAACTACCTGTTAGTAATTCAGCTCCATTATAGAAAGGATCTTGATAGTACAAATTCGTATGAATGGTCGTGTTCATATCAAAATCATCGGCATTTCCTGCATAAGAAAATTCCTGACCTTTAGTGTTGGTGTCATAATCGATATAGGTTACCCTGAAATTGGTGGTCGGATCAAAGGCATTGACCGTTACCAAGGGGGCATTGCCCACTTCGGGCGAAGCGTTCATCTGAAATTCTATTTTACTTTCTTTTGAAAA
This sequence comes from Maribacter sp., assembly GCF_049667165.1. Lineage (GTDB taxonomy): Bacteria > Bacteroidota > Bacteroidia > Flavobacteriales > Flavobacteriaceae > Maribacter_A. The sequence continues at coordinate 1,162 of NZ_JBATHS010000252.1, read as the reverse complement.
AAGAAACCATTGATTCCCGTCGAAAACCTCTGTTCCTCCTTCAACATCTCTTACATAATCAGCCAAATCGACATTTATCTTTTGGGGACGTCCTACCAATGCTGAAAGCTCATCACCAGAGGAATTGCCAAGCATTGCCTGATCAATTTTGTAAAGATTTTTTGATATATCGACCCTTGTATTGTCAATTTGCACTTTCAGTAGATCCAAGTAAGCATCCCGTGGATCACTACCGTATGCATTTCTTTTGGCATCTGCCCAAGATTTAGAGATTGCCCGTTGAAGGATACTGTCTAGTTCTTTTAGTAATTCATCTTCCATGGGAATCTTTTTATAATCCCCAACGGTTTTCGAAGATCATATCCCCTATTTTAATCGTCTTTGCAGAGATTACGATACGCTTTTGCATAGGGGTAGCACTGTTGGCGTCGAAATTCTCGACCAATTTTACACAATACGCTTTGGTAAACTCAACCCTTTGTAGTTGTGACATGGCATCCCGCTTATAGAAGATAATACTTCCATCCTTGGTTTGGTCCGGAGAGGCCATCCAATGGAAAAGGTCGTATTTACCTTGTGATTCTAAAGTGATCATAATCTGGCCACCCAAGGGCTTGCCCGAAGGTTTCCCGGTGCTGTCCATAGATTGTTCAAAGTTATAGGTACAATGAAGTACATTGTACTCTTGACCATCAATAACAAGTTTAGCCAAAAAAGACATAATGGTGGGGTTTTATGTTTTTTAAACCTTTAAATAAAGGATATCTACTATTTACTTTGTTCGTAATCGGTATCCCATTCGGCGCCTTCATCACCTTTCTGGCCATCCATCTTGATCAAGAAGTTTTTCGCAGGGAAATACGGTTTTAATCGAACATCCAAATATATCCTATCTTTTTGATTGACATCCTGCTCAAAACGACGGATCTCAAAATCCTCGATCAATTTATCGGGACCGGTGATCTCATCCAAAAAGCGGACTATTTGGTTCTGGATTTCCTTTCTGGTTTTTGCATCAAAGTTTTCAAAAGCCCTTCTATTGAGGAAGTCCATCAATACTTTGGTAACATAGTCAAAAACACGTACTACGGAGTAGGTCTGCAATCCAAGATTATCCCCATTGAACAATGTCTTGGCAGAAAAAGCCATTACCTTTCCATAC
>NZ_JBATHS010000251.1:0-8481 GCF_049667165.1 Maribacter sp. | reverse complement strand
GCTTATTATGGAACACACGTAATGCAATTGGGAAAAGTTCCGAAATTGCATTTTTCGATGATTTTCTTGTGTCTAGTATGAGCCTAACTTTAGCCATTTTTGGGTGCTTAATTTACTTCAAGTTAGGAATAAAAATGCACACTTTGTGCACACTTTTGTTTGCATTCAAATGAAATCATTTGAACGCAAATTGTATTAAATATCTGCTAATCAGTATATTAGAATGATGTTTGATTTTGTTAAAAGTGTTAAATTGAGGACTGGCAGGCAAGAGGTCACCGGTTCGACTCCGGTATTCTCCACGATCAAGCGCAATGGGTATGCGTTTAAAGCCAATGAAAGCCACCAAATTTATTTGTGTGGCTTTTATGTTTTAAAGGCCCAGGCCGACAGGAATGGACCATTGCATTTGCATAACGGAATAGCTCTCGGAGCAACCAAGTTACACCGGTATTCTCCACGATCAAGCGCAAAAATTTTCTGCGCTTAGAAAACCAAAACCGCCAAGCTTGCTTGAGCGGTTTTTTTGTTTTTAAGTGCAAAGGCCCAGACATTGCTATACAGCTGGTTCTGTTTTTAAATTTCAATCAGGGCGATTTTTAAAATTCAATACTTCGCTTCCTGATTGTCTAAATCATTCAACTCCCCTAATTGTTGCAAAATCTCGAATGTTTTTTTTGCTTCTTCTTCATCTACAACGCTAATGGCCGCCCCGACATGAACCATAACATAGTCATCGACCTTGGCCTCTGGTACCAAAGTAAGACTGATTTCTTTTATTACACCATCAAAAGAGACCTTTCCCGTCCTAAATGTTTCGTCTAATTGGCCGGTTATCTCTATTAATCTTCCTGGTATGGATAGGCACATGATTATCTATATTGATGATTTGTTGTTTTCTTTAAGCCACGTATACCATGCTTCCATCCCCTCACCTGTAGTTGCGGATATTTCAAAGAACTGCAAATTAGGATTTACCTGCAAAGCATATTCTTTCAACTTGGAAATATCTATGTTCAGATAGGGCAATAAATCGATTTTATTGATGATACAAATATCCGAAGTATGGAACATATCAGGATATTTTATGGGTTTATCTACCCCCTCGGTGGTGCTGATAATGACAACGCGCTTACTTTCCCCTAAATTGAACATAGAGGGACAAACCAAATTGCCGACATTCTCTATCATTAATATAGCATTGTCCTTGATGTCCAATTTTTTAACGGCCTCATAGACCATATCACTTTCCAAATGACATCCTTTCCCAGTATTGATCTGAATCACAGGAATATCAAGGGCATCTATTCTATTGGCATCATTCAACGTCTGTTGGTCACCTTCGATCACATAAAACGAAAGCTCATTTTTTAAATCCTGTAAGGTACGTTCCAATAGCGCCGTTTTGCCCGATCCCGGTGAACTAACCAAGTTCAGGGCGAAAATATGCTTCGCATCAAAATAGCCTCGGTTTCTTGCGGCCATTACCTCATTATGTTGCAAAATATCCTGTTCAACCTCCAATACCGTTGTATGATGGTGCCCATGAAAATGATCATGGCTATGTGAATGTCCTTCGCCATGATGATGGTCGTGCCCATGCGTATGATGATGATCATGTCCATGTTCATGGGCATGATCATGTTGATGCGCCTTGCCTTCTTTAGGTTTCTGAATGATTACCCCGTTCTCCTCGCTTCCGCAACCACAAGTTCCACACATAATTTTAGATTTTATAGTATAAATTTAAACTAAATTAACCGGGTTAATTGTGAGATTTGTCATGTTCTGGTTTTAAAAGGGTATCGGCATATCGTTTATTGAAAAATACCAACGCCGCATTGAGATTCACTGCGGCATTTATGGTCATGCCGTTCCTTAATTCCCATTCATAACCTTGAATGGCCAAAACATGAGCTTTCGGGGTATGCCCGTATAACTGTCGGGCCAAGTACAAAATCGTTTCGGGCGCCAAGGTGTGTGTACTAAAACCATGCTTGTTCGAAGCTTTACAAACTTCATATCGATACCCTTTTATAAGATCGTTCTTGCTGGCATCAACAAAGAGTACCGCGTCGTAATTACATATTAATTCGGCATCCTCGATTTGAAGTTGATACCTATATTCCAATGTTGCCTTTTTAAATCCGCTTTTATTCAGCGTATCCAAAAAGGCCCATCCCAAGCCGTCATCCTGACGCCCGCAATTTCCAATCCCGAAAATGATACATGACTTTTTATCTTTTTCGCTCATCGATAAGATTTCCATTATGATCTACTAGGGTAACATGTAATGGCATTTGACCTAAGGCATGGGTCGCGCAGCTTAAACATGGGTCATAGGCCCTGATTGCTACTTCAACCTGATTGAGCATGCCCTCGGTTATTTTTGGTTCCCCACTAATCACATTGTTGGCGACCCATTTGACTGCCTGGTTCATAGGCTCATTGTTGTGGGTTGTGGAAACGATGAGATTGCAGCGTGTTATCCGATCTCTGTCATCTACCTCATAATGATGGATCAATGTACCACGAGGTGCTTCGATGATTCCAATACCTTCACTGCGTCTTTCGCCTTTACGTACCAGATCATTACTCAAAATATCTTCGTCATTCAATAGTTTTTTCATCATTTCAGCGCAATACAGCATCTCGATCAAACGGGCCCAATGGGAGTACATAGTCTTATTGTTTATTTTCCCATTGGTAGCCAGTTTAAAAATGATGCGTTCTTCTTCGGCGAAAGGCGTTTCTATTCCATTACAAACATTTAGGCGCGCTAAAGGGCCTACCCTATTCCAGCCCTTATCTTTGCCCAATTCCTTCAAATATGGAAATTTTAAATACGTCCACCTTTCTACGCCTTCATTAAAATATTGAATGTAATCATCGGAGGGAACATCATTTAATGTAACTTTTCCATCAGCATCAAGTGCTCTTAAATTACCATCATACAGTTCTAAAAATCCGTTTTCCTTGTTCACCAATCCTAAATGGCCCGATGGATATTCTGCAAAGCCATCCAACCAATTTTTGTTGACATCATGATACCCTTTTAAGAAATCCAAAATCTCTTTAGACCAATTTATCATGGCATCAACAGACGGAATCTCTTTACTGTTCAGAAAATAATCACGATCTTTCAACGTGATTTTTTTATGTACTCCTCCTGGGACTGCCGAAATACCATGAATTCGCTTACCGGCAATGGTTTTTATAATTTCCTGTCCGAACTTGCGCATCAATATTCCCTTTTTAGCGAGCTCTGGGTACTCTATGGCAACCTCCGCCACATTACGTTTTGCAGGATTGGCATTTACCCCGAATAACAAATCGGGAGATGCCAGATAGAAAAAATGCAAAGCATGGGATTGGAACACTTGTCCAAAATGCAAAAGTTTTCTGATTTTTTGAGCAGGTATTGATAAGTCTTCAGGATCAAGACCAACGATTTGATCGATTGCTTTTGCTGCGGCCAAATGATGACTAACAGGACAAATACCACACAAGCGTTGAACCATTACAGGGGCCTCCCAATAGGGATGCCCTTGAATGAAGCGTTCAAAGCCACGAAATTCAACAATATGAAAAAAGGAATCTATTACTTTGTTTTCTTCATCTAAATGAATAGTTACTTTACCATGCCCTTCAACTCTTGTAACAGGATCTATGATCAATTTTTTCATCTTTAATCGTATTTAAATTCTTCGTGGGTAATGGCGTATTCTTCGTTTAAGAGGATGTTCTTAACAACTTTCCAGATATGGTTTGCATTGGGAGGACAACCAGGAATATAATAATCGATTTTCACAATTTCATTACAAGGATATACATTGTTAAGCAGTTTAGGAATATCCTCATGATTTGGAATTACATTGGCGCCAATTTCGCTGGTCAGACCATGTATGTAAGCTTCTTCCAAACATTCTTGTAGTGGAACGAAATTCCGCATGGCAGGAATACCGCCCATAATGGCACATTCCCCAAAACCTATCAGGATATCACATTTTTTTCTAAATTCTTTTAGGACCTCGACGTTTTCTGAATTTGCGCAACCCCCTTCAATTAAACCTATATCGCATCGCTTACTGAATTTTTTTATATCTGTCAATGGTGATTTATTGAATTCCACTACTTCCAATACATCGAGAATTTCAGCATCAATATCCAATAAGGACATATGGCAGCCAAAGCAACCGGCCAAGGATGTAGTAGCAACTATAAATTTGTTCTCATCACTTCTCTTTTTAAAATTCTCCCGTTTTGGAGCATCTTTATCTTTTCCAACGATATCATATTTTCTGTCTCCAAAAGGTTGCTCATAAATCATGCCCTTAACTAAAATTGCACCTACAGGACATAAGTTCATGGCATGCATTGCTTCGGCATCCGTTAATTTGGCTTCTTCGTCATAATCGATATGAACCCGTGTTTTGATACCTCGGTTTACAAATGAAAAAACATCCTTTCCTTCTTTTGTTTTGACTTCTTCGACACATCGTTTACAAAGGATGCATCTATTGGATTCCATGATCATGCGATCGGAATTGAAATCGACTACCTTGTTACTGTATACATGAGGAAAACGGGATACGGTTATTCCCATATCATACGCTAAATTCTGCATATCGCAGTTACCACTTTTTTCGCAGGATGGACAGAAGTGATTGCCTTCTGCAAACAGCATCTCGATTATTGCCCTTCTTGTATCTAACAATTCGGGAGTGTTGATCTCTACTTCCATCCCTTCATATACTTTCGTGGTGCAGCTTGTCGTTGTTTTGTTGTTCACTGCAACTGTGCAAATGCGACAAGTTCCTAAAGGTGGATTCACTTCATGAAAATGACATAAAGTCGGAATGTATATCCCGTTTTCTTTAGCAGCGTCAACCAAGTTTTTCCCTTCCTGTACTTGATATTTTTTGCCATCTATGGTAATATTTACTAAATCATTCATAGGAGTTCTCTATTTCGTGGATGATACTATCATAATTTTCAACGGCTTTTTCCAAATTAAAAGCTTTATTAAAATCACTTTCGGCAAGTAAACATTTTTGGAATTCCCCTGGGAATTTTAGCATGGCCGTTAGCAAGCAATTTGTGGATGTTTTTCCAAGACCACATCTACTGGATTGTTTTATTATGGTACTCCATTCCCTAATTTCATCAAGGTCACCTTTATCCGCATGACCAAACATCAGCTTATTTATTTTCTTATTCAGTAAAAAGTTACCGGTTCTGCATGGTACGCATATACCACATGATTCCGCCACAAAAAACTTCGTGATGTTTTTAAGTATGGAAAGAAGATCCCGATTTGAATTGAAAACCATAAATGAACCACCACTTCGTAAACCCACGCCGCTCATTTTACGAGAATATTCAATGGGGTCTTTGAATGAGAATTGAATGTGTTCGGCCAACAAATTCTCACCTGATATTTCCCGTTGAAAATCAACCGATGATAAGAATTCGCCAGCGAATCCATTGAATAAGATGTAATGGGGGTCTTTGGCTCCTATCAAATCCAAAAATTCTTTCAACTTCATCCCCCATTCTATTTCATAAACACCAGGTTTTTCACAATCTCCGGAAACACTTAACAACTTAGTGCCTGGAGTGGCATTGGTTCCTATTTTCAGGTATTTTTCCAATCCCATTTCCAGAATTCTTGGCACAGCGCAAAGCGTTTCTACATTATTTACTATAGTAGGTTTGCCTAAATACCCTTTTTCAACAGGGAAAAATTCTTTTGTAGTAGGCTCACCCCGCTTCCCTTCCATAGAAGCTATAAGCGCAGTTTCCTCACCACATATATATGCCCCGGCTCCCATGTGAATACCTACCTTAAAATCAAATCCCTTTATACCAACTATGTTTTTGCCTAAAAATCCTTTTTTATTAAAATCCTTAATGGCTTCTTCAATCTTTTCTTTTAAATAGAAATATTCTGCCCTTAAATAAATGGTGCCTTCCGTTGCCCCAACTGCATAACCCGCCATTGCCATTCCTTCTAACAATAATCCAGGGTATTTATTCATTAATACGCGATCTTTGAACGTGCCTGGTTCGCCTTCATCCGCATTGCAGATGATATATTTTTGATCTGAGGCATTATCCCTACAAAACTGCCATTTCATTCCTGTTGGGAAAAACGCACCCCCCCTTCCGGCGAGTTTCGAATTTTTTACTAATTCTATGACATCATCTGGTTTAAAACCTTTTATTTTTTTGAGGGCTTTACCTTGTTCATAGGGCTTAAAGAAAACGGCTTTGTTTCCTTTTGGTTTGTATTGGATGTTGTCTTTGGGATAGTTACTCAACGATTCTACCGAATGTCCTAGTCTTAATTTTGAAACGATAGTTTTTGCCTTTTGTGGTGTAAGATTGGTGAATGCATTAAAATTAATTAAAGCCGATGATTCTTGGTCGCTTAATCCAAGGCAGGAGGTTTTGAAAAAACCGAATAGGTTATCCTTTGTAACATTGCCTATTTTAATGCCCAATTCTTCTTCGAAAGCTTCCTTTACAGCTTGATAATGGTGTAGCTTGGAAATAGTTGAGCAATTCAAGTAGATGGTATACTTTCCGGCATTTTTACGATGAATAAAATGATAAAAGGAAATGACCCCTTCAAGTTCCATTCTTGAGATGTTGAATTCTTTTGCAATTTTGGTCTTGTCATCATGACTGATGTACCTTCTTTTCTTTTGAATATCCCACAAGACATCCATGAGCGAGGTTCTTTGCAAAGCTCTGTCTATAACTGCCATAATTGAAGTTTATGATGAATACAAGTAATAAAGCTACTATGGAACCAGTTGTCAATCTATGACAAACGTCATAGCCATGAAGAATTATAAATTATTTGGATTTAAATTTGAATAACTAACAAATTAGCAATAAAATGAAATAAGAAGCAGGCTATTGCTAAAATTCTGCATAAAAAGTTAAGACACTTCCAACGCTTTCACCCTTAATTCCTTTCCTTTGAGAATTCCTTTTAAAAAACTATTGCACTTTGGGCAAGCATCGTAAAAGTTGTCAATATCAAAAACCGTATCGCAATCAATGCATTTTGCCTTGCCTTGGATTATCGTTGTTTTTTTTATTGCATGTTCCAAAACAGTGTCCTTAACGGCGGAAGGCCAAACAAAATCCAATGCCTCGAATTCAATGCCGGCCAAGGTGCCGATTTCAAGTTCTATCGATTCAACAATTCGGGCATTTGCTTTTTTCGTCTCATTCTCCGCAATTTTAACAATACCCATGGCAACGGAAAGTTCATGCATCTTTTTGTATTCAAAATTGGGCAATATGAATTGCAATATTATTTATTTAACTTTTTAGCTAACATGATAATTATCATATAATTAGCCATAATTCTTTTCTATATTTCCTTAGATATACCTTTAATCCAAGGATGTATTATCAGTCTTCTTCAACTTAATATATAGTCATGTCTACACAAAAAAAAGAAAATCGACCTACCTACTATGAAAGCATAGTCAAGTCAGGCTACAGCCGTAGGGATTTTATGAAGTTCGCTACCTATATTACCGCTTATATGGGTTTGGAAAATTCAATGGTAGGACAAGTTGCCAAAGCTTTGGAAACGACCCACAGGGTACCCGTTATTTGGGAGCATTTTCAAGAATGCACCTGCTGTAGCGAATCCTTTATCCGATCTGATCATCCGATTGTTGCCAATATTATTTTGGATAATATTTCACTCGACTACACCTTAACCCTAATGGCCGCCTCAGGACATCAGGCTGAAGCTGCCAAACAAGCTACCATGGAAAAATACAAAGGAGAATACATTCTCTGTGTTGAAGGTTCCATACCAATGGGAGATGATGGTAATTACTGCTGCATTGGAGGTAGATCGGCCAAAGATATATTAATTGAAGCCGCCGAAGGAGCAAAAGCGATCATTGCTTGGGGCAGCTGTGCCTCCAATGGTTGTGTTCAAGCGGCGTCACCTAATCCTACCAATGCCACCCCAATCCATAAAATAATAAAGAACAAACCCATTATAAGAGTTCCGGGTTGTCCACCGATTGGAGAGGTTATGGCAGGAGTAATCGTTCATGTCGTAGCTTTCGGCAGGTTGCCGGAATTGGATAGGTTAGGAAGACCAAAAGCTTTCTATGCAAAACGCGTTCATGACAGTTGCTACAGACGGCCATATTATGATGCCGGTTTATTTGCACAAACCTTTGATGATAAAAATGCCAAAGACGGGTATTGTTTATACAAATTAGGTTGTAAAGGACCTATGACCTACAATGCTTGTGGAACCATCAAATGGAATAATGGGGTTAGCTACCCGATCCAATCAGGACATGGTTGTATAGGATGCAGTGAGGAAAATTTCTGGGACAATGGTCCTTTCTACACCAGGATGGCAAAAGTCCCCGGAATACATGAAGAAGGGCTCGCCGATGATATAGGAAAAGTTGGAGCCGGAGTTTTGGC
>NZ_JBATHS010000250.1:0-1627 GCF_049667165.1 Maribacter sp. | reverse complement strand
AGCATGGCTGTTCCTTATCATCAATGTTTTTAAGCTCCCCTTCCATATATGGTCTTGGAAGACCATAACCCCGGAAACCTTATGGATCGATTTAAAATTGGCCCCTGCGATTTTTTTGGGTCTTTTTGTAGGAGTGCGATTGGTAAAAATCATCAAGGAGGATTTTTATCGAAAGATGATTATGATCTTGACCGCGCTTGGGGCGATATTGATCCTGGTCAAATAAGTACTTCTGGATCTCGAAAACTCAAAACTAATTCCACTGCCCGTACACGCTATTCTAAACTGTGTTTTACACTGGGTGTATCTTTGTTCACCCTTACAAATTGCAGAAAATCATCGTTTTTTGCCACAATGATGTAGGAGGTGTCCCTTACTTTTATGGTCCCCATATCCTTTACATCCCCTGGCGCGAAAAAGCCGCTTTGGTAGTTGGGTACCGGTTCAAAGTTGCCTTTGCCATCTCCTTTTAAATATAGACCATACCCGGCATCATTTCTTGGGGTCTCAATTTCTGAGCCGAATAAATTTCCGGCAATTAGCGCATCCAAATTTCCGTCATTGTCAAAATCATCGACTAAAATTTGGTTGATGCTTGAAAATTGGGCCTGAACAGGTAGCTGATGTGCTACAAAAGTATTCCCTTTGTTTTCCAAATAAACACTGGCAAATGATTTAACCTGGTAGTGTAAGGCGGCATCCAAGGCTTTTTTGGTATATACGTCCTCTAAAGTTGCATGGGAAAAGGCTTCGGAGGTTTTATATTTGAATTTAATGGCATGGATCTGACGGGATGAGGGCAATCTACCCCTTACAGGATATTGAACGCCATCTTCATAATATCCCAATACAATATCCTTTATTCCATTCTCATCAAAGTCATAGCTATAAATATCGAAAGTTTCATTTTCAGAGGCCTTGTATTTATAATTAAGGCCATTGTTTCCCAGTATATAATCCATATCCCCGTCGTTGTCAAAATCCCCTTGATTTATGCTCCACCACCATCCGGCGGAATCGGAAAGTCCCATTTGGGTCGAAACATCCTTGAACCCGGTCTTCCCATTTTCAAATACTTTAATGGGCATCCATTCCCCAACAATGATGATGTCCAACCAATCATCGTTATTGAAATCGGTAATGATCGCGCTTGTCGCCATGCCAAGATCGTTGAATTGGTCCTCTATATACTGTGAATAGTTTTCAAATTTGACGTTCCCCTTGTCGCTTATATTTTTTAATAGAAAACTCGTTGTTGGCAAGGGATAATTCCAAGGAACCTGTCGCCCCAATACCAAAAGATCTTCTTTGCCATCCTTGTCAAAATCCGCATGATATACCTTGGATCCACTGACCGGCATTTCGGGCAAGGCATTATCGGCTTTTGAAAACCGACCTTTGCCATTGTTTATATACAATCTATCCTGAAGAAATTCTGATTTCGGATTAAACTCGTAGCCTCCACTAACCACATACATATCATTATCCCCATCTTGATCGGCATCGAAAATGATAGCACCCAAGTCTTCACATGATTTGTCCTGTATGAAGGGTTCTTGCGCTAACACTTGCTCGAAAGTACCCAGTGGGGTCTGTAAAAAAATCGTGCCGGAATACCCATGGGAAC
>NZ_JBATHS010000249.1:0-2805 GCF_049667165.1 Maribacter sp. | reverse complement strand
TTCTCCTTGGATTCCCTGCGGACCGACCTCACCTTGTATTCCTTGTGCTCCGGTTGCTCCGGTATCCCCGGTGTCACCTTTTAGTCCTTGGGGTCCAACTTCTCCCTGGATTCCCTTCTCACCTTTTTCACCGGTGTCCCCTTTATCGCCTTTAAGGGAAGCAGTCCATTGGGCTTCGGTTCCTACAAAACCTTCGGCAACTGCCATGTCATATGCAGAATCACCATCCGTTCCATGGTCGCCTTTATCACCTTGTGGGCCTGTTAAATCTTGTGTTGTAAATGAAGTGCCGTCTGAGTAGTTTATTGTAAATGTGCCATTCCCGTTATCTACAAACGAAAAGTCATTGGCATATGAACCTCCGGTTCCCGAACATAAATTATTCCATTGCGTTCCATTGAAATAATGAACACATTGGGTGTCTAAATTATAGATCAAGGCACCTCTAAGGGGAGTAATGCTTTGCATTTGGGCCGTTGAAACACGGGTCAGCACCAAGGCCTTCGTCGTACTTTCCAACTCCACTATCGATGCGTCGTTAATCGTACTCGGATTTTCTCCAATTTTTACTTGGGCAGATACCATTGTTGCCGAAAAAAGGAGCAACGCAAATAGTATTTTACTTAATTTCATAGGTTATGTCTTGGGAATACTAAGCTAATTCCCGTAAAAATAACCGATACCAAGCTATTGCGTAAGAAATTGTTGTGTACGAGCAATACAATGTGGTGAAACATAAAAAGCCGTACGATTCACCTATAAAACGTGCAGTTGAACTGTAACTCTTGGCGGAACAATCGTAACTAAAAACTTGAATATGCTAAAGTCCGAAACTTTATTCGAAAGAAAGTAAATCAATGCTCCTTGGATGACTTACTAATAAGGTAATCCCGCACAGAAATAAATTGCAACCTGTTAAAAACCAACAATATAGAACAGCTCAAAAGTAAGCCTTGGCGAATTGCATAATGCTATTTCGCTATATATATATATCCTTGATATTTTAAGTTATGCGCTTTTATTTCAAGTATATAGAAATAAACCCCTTCTGGTAGTTGTTGGCCTTTTTGGATTATTTTTTTGTTGCTAATCCCATTAAATTCATTTTGATAATCTGTTTTTTCATAGACGAGCTGCCCTTCCCTATTGAAGATCATGAGATTATTGGTAGGGTACTCCTCAACTATTTCCAATATAAAAAAATCGTTTGATCCATCCCCGTTTGGGGTAAGGGCATAGTTGCCCGAGTCTCTATTCTTTATATTAAACAAGAAACCGAACGTAAAGATTTCATAATCATTGGCATTGAATGTGTTTGATGTTACCCAACCTTCATCGATTTCCCCTTCATAGTTAAAATTACCCAAATTGGTCCATTCTTCATTTTTTTTATTCCACCCTGCGACCGTAATGTGTTCAATTTCTTCTACAATAGATTTTAAGTTGCAATCCGAATTCCAGTTTAGGGTTACTTGAATCATGCCAGAAGTCTTCAAATTCCAGAATTCTTGGGTATGAATGGTGCTCAAATAAGCATCCTTACGATTAATGTCAAAACCCGTGGAAAAACTCTCTGGAAAATCAGGACTTTCACGAAAGTATGCGCATTTGGCCAAGAAGGTTCCATCAATAAATTCTAGTAACAAGGGCCGCATTATATCCCCATTGCCAACTGGAAAACTAAAAAGTTTCTGTCCTTCAACTGCGGCATGACCATCGATCTTGGCCATATCCACAGCACCTTCATAAAATGCATTTTCGGATATTTTAGTGTAGATGTTTTTATTATTTCTGTCAGACTTGATATTCCCATAAATAAAATTGAGTGAGTTATCTATGGTAATTGGTTCTTCAATGTATAGATCGTTTTCCACGGCCATCTCAAAATCAAAAAATACGGGGCTAGAATTTCCTGAAATCAATAAGTTGCTTTCATCATGATAAAACCCTATTAAACCTAGATTCTCGTCAAAACCACTGTCATTAATAAAATCAGTATGAAACCCCAGCGAACCTTTACTATGAAGTTGCAGGTTGCCAAAGTTATGTACCCCCTGTCCTAGTAGACTTTGTCCCAACAATACTAGTAGAATAAACAATCTTTTTTGCATCTTATTCTCTATTGAATGTTTATTTGCTGCCAGTCGGTACCATCGCTCTGAAGCCAAATAGGTTTATTTTTATCCAATGCGTTTTGAAGGGAGCCTTTGTTACAGATATACTTGATGCTCGTTTGATTATCGCCCTTGCTTATGTTCTTTAGAATATAGAGCCTCCCAGGACAGTTAGAAGCGGGGGGTAAGGTTATCGTAAGATTTTTTTCAGTCATTATAAGGGTATAATCATTATCATCTAAGGTGGTACTGATGTTAGTTCTTCTAATAGGTGCTGCTACGGATCCTACTATATGTAAGGATGAAGTAGGCGTTGTAGTGCCAACACCAACATTCCCATTTTTGAAAGTTAGATTTTGACTTGTAATATCCACTCCGGCAGGTCCTATTTCACCCTGCTCCCCTTTATCGCCCTTATCGCCTTTTTCTCCTTGGTCACCGGTATCTCCTTTGTCCCCTTTTGGTCCCGTTTCTCCTGTGTCTCCTTTTTCTCCTTGGTCACCCTGTGGTCCAACTTCACCTTGGGGTCCGATAGCACCGTCAGCGCCATCGATGCCATTGGTACCAGCTACTCCTTGAGGTCCGGTTTCTCCTTGTATACCTTGGGCTCCGTCAACACCATCGTTTCCATCTGTACCAGCGGGTCCTGTACGTCCTGTTGCGCCTGTATCTCCCGTATCACCTTTTTCAC
>NZ_JBATHS010000248.1:0-3652 GCF_049667165.1 Maribacter sp. | reverse complement strand
ATTGTCAGCAGTGTTAAAGGACTTTAACGCCTTGTTCGCCCTATAATCAAAAATATCACAGATTCCTGCCAATTGAACGTTCAATTTATCTTGGGCCTCAAAATCTGCCAGACCCGTATGTTTGGGGTCCTCTTCTGCTGCCAAACGCATTTCCTCTTTCCATTCATCGGTGGCAAAACCCAAGGCACGGCAGAGCTGTTCACCTCGAATACCAAACCCTATGATGCCTATGCGTATCGGGTCGCCCCCAATACCGGGAACGGCAGACGGTAGTGAAGGTTGTATGTTCAGTTGTTCCAAAATGGCGGAACGTTCCTTTTTCTCGGCTACTGTATTGGCAGCGCCTGCCCACCAAACGGCTCCCATTAGAGGAATACCCCCCAAACCTTTTAATGCGTCTCTTCTTGTAAATTTCATGTGTGGATTTTTATTGCTTTTATGGCTCAAACTATTTTACCATATTTCTTTTTGGTCTAAATTTAACAATGGATAAAACATTGCAACATCTTTCCTAGCTCGGCTGGTTCTGTATTTCTTTTTTGTTGAATATGCGCTGAAGCCCGAAATACCTTGAAGTAGGTAATTGAAAGATAACGATACAGGCAACTAGCTCGATCAGATTTTTATTCACAAACCAGTAGCTACCCTCTACATTGAGTTGATCTACCCAAGGAAAGGAAGGGTGTGCCAAATAATACAAGGCCAACAATAAGGCCCCGACAATAGCACCCCATTTTTCAAAAATGCCCAACAATAAAGTCAAGCCTACGAAAATCAGAGCCAACTTATTGCCCCAGTCGGCCAGCCCGATCATTGATTCGCTGGTCATCCAAATAAAAAAGGGACGAAAAGGACCCTGTGCAGAAGCGAGATACCCAAAGGAAGTCCAATCAGGATTATAAATTTTAATAATTCCCTCATAAAGAAAGTGCCAACCAATGAACAGCCGCAATAGTATCATACTGTTAATAAAACACTTTTCATTTCTAATTGTTACCATGCCCAGCTATTCGATTAAGGTTATACTTTGGTTCATGCCTGATGAAAAACAGACCAATAAAATTACCGAAATTACCGCAACAGACCAGCAATAAACATGATTTTTATCAGGTTCGAAAATGGTCTTAAAACAAAAAACCCTTCCGTTAGGGGAAGGGTCCTATGTTGTGGCCTTGGGGTTATTACCATTTTCCCATGAGCACCCGTAATCCTGAGCGTACCAAATGCGACTCTCCATTCGTTTCTAAAAATGTCTTCCAGGCTTTGTCATTTGCCGTATTCTGGGCATCGGTCCGTAATATACTGGCGCCTCCCATGGCACTTTTAAAATCCTTGAACCCATTGATTACCCAACGATTTTCCCCATCGGAAGAGACCCCGGCAGTAATATTACCCATCATATTGAGCATGCCTGCAGGGATGTTTGCATTAGTGTACTTCGCATAAGCTTGGTCCCAGGCACCACCATCCTCTACATGAACGATAAAATACTTTTGAATGGGGTAGTCTTGGCTGATGTCTCCCGTATGGGCCATGCGAGTTCCCATACGTGCACTGAAGCCCGCTTTAATTTGCTGGTTCAATTTAACCAAGTACAATTCCCAAGTATCTCCCCCATCGTTCGCGTACATATTTCCCAAAGCGTCCAATGACCCGGAAAAACCAATGACATGGGTAAAATTATTTCCAGGATCATTAAAATGGTTTTCGTATAAGGTGACGGTTACACCCTCTGTTTTATGGGCCGTAAAATAATCATTCGTTAATTTATAGAATGCATCCACATTTTGTGGTTCTACCACTACTTGGTAATTGGTCCAATAACTTTCTTGTGCGTTAAGCGTACAGGCTATACATACTAGTAAGCCGAAAATAACTTTTTTCATTGTTGCTGTTTTAAGATTAGATAATGTTTTGAATAGTAAGCTTCGAAGGTATGGTTGGCAATACTCCGCCTTCTCCCCTGAATTGGTTATTCCCCAAAATTTACTTCATACCTATCGAATGAAATCATGGTATGGGACAAAGTCATGCTATTTTTGTCCCAAAGCGGGTAAAAAATGTCCAAAGAAAATCCGCAGTGCCTTTGTTTGTGAATGAGGTTTGCTTAAAATCATTATTTTAGCGCTTATTCAATGAACACTATACCATGAAAAAAATTTCCCTATGGGCCTTGATGGCCCTTTTGTTTGTTTCTTGCTGGAAGGACAAAAGTCCCGAAGACCTGATCCGGTTAAAAGAACAGTTTAAATCGCAGGTAAAGGCTTTCGAGAAAAAGAAAGAGAATGCGAATAAGAATGTGAACAAAGGGTTGGAAACACTCAATGCCCTTAAAAGTGCCTTAGAGGATACCAAGAACGAGGATAAGGAATTCGCCAAGGTCTATGGAGATTGGGAAAGGGTGAACAAACGTGTCGAAAACCTGAATAAGGAATATGAAGATCTTAAGGAAAAGGCCGCCAACCTTTTTGCGGCCATGGAGACCCAAACCAATAGCCTTAGTGATGAAACTGCCAAAAAAACACTCTCAAAGGCCATCAACAAGGCCCGCACTAAATACAATGGCACCTTGGCCAATACTTCGAAGGCTATCGATAAATTAAAACTGTTGCATGGCGATGCCGTAGAAGTCGTTAAAGCCTTGGAGGTAGCTGCCGCCTTAAATTCGTTCGACAACATTAACGACCAAATGAAGAGCATCGAAGGTCGGGTCGATGGTATAATGCAAGAACTGAATGTGGCCGTTGTCGAAAGTAAAAAACTCTACGAGAAAAAAATTACCGAATTAGGGGAATGAGACCCATTACATATTGAAAGTTATCCCCACGTTGATCGTAGAGGAACGGTCATCTTGCAGATCGGATGAAAAACCGGTATAGAAGTAATTATACAATGCCGTAAGACTGATATGATTTGTTAAGGGTATTTCGGCCTTAAACTGACCCAATACCCGATGATTTTCCAAATCACGATAAAGGGGTTGAAAATAAAGGGTAGCGATAAGGTCTAAATGGGCCTTTTCAAACGATTGGGTCAATGACAGGTAACTACTGTTCCTATGATTGTAGTACCATTGATCAATTCCGTTTAACTTTTCTATCTCGTACATGTACGAATTACCGAAATAGGCTTTGGTCCTCTCTTTATTGATAAGTTTAAAGCGAATGCCTGCACCGACTAGGTTTCGGCTGATTATGGTCAATTGGGTATTGTTCTGGTTCTGTACGAAGGCTTCCAATCGGAAGAAATCGGATAATTCTTGATTAAACCGTGCATGGAGAAACCAAGAATTTTGAACATCCTTTTCATCTGTACGCACCAAATCGTAATTCCATACCAAAAAATAGATTTTGTTCAAATCCTTCGATTTAATTTGGGTTGTGATATTCGACCCAAACTTGAGTACGTAGGCCTCATTCGTATCGGTATAATTAAAAAGGATATCACTTTTTAGAACAAAACGGACGGAATCGGTTTGCATACGTTTGGCTTCGATATTCACCAATTGTGTATACGATGTAAAATGAAAAAATAGGAAAATGGGTAATGTTAGTGTATTTCGGAACTTCATAGATCTTAATATCTCCCTGCAAAGATATTCAAATCAAGGTAGCATCACTTAGGTAATTAATAACATAGAATAGGTTATGGT
>NZ_JBATHS010000247.1:0-3771 GCF_049667165.1 Maribacter sp. | reverse complement strand
TCGGGAATGTAGATGCCCGGCTCCACGGTAAAGACCATATTCGCCTTCATCGGCGTTTTTAGGGCCCCGTAATCATGGGTGTCCAACCCGATATGGTGGCTGGTACCATGCATAAAGTATTTTTTATAGGCTGGCCAATCCTTGTTTTCGTTCTTTACATCGGCCTTGTCCAACAAGCCCAAACCCAACAGTTCCGAGGTCATCATCTTGCCCACTTCCTTATGGTATTCGGCCCAATCGGTACCGGGAACCAACAGTTTTGTCGCTTCTTTCTTTACTCTCAATACCGATTGGTATACTTGCTTTTGGCGGTCGGTAAACCGCCCGTTTACGGGAATCGTACGGGTCAGGTCGCTGGAGTAGTTGGCATATTCGGCGGCCACATCCATCAACAAGAGCTCCCCCTTTTTGCATTGTTGGTTGTTTACGATATAATGGAGCACATTGGCATTAGCTCCCGAGGCGATGATCGGGGTATAGGCAAACCCTTTGGAGCGGTTGCGGATAAACTCATGCAAAAGCTCAGCCTCGATCTCATACTCCCAAACGCCAGGTTTTACAAAACCCAATAATCTTCGAAACCCCTTTTCGGTAATATTACAGGCGTGTTGCATCAGCGCGATTTCCTCTGGTTCCTTTACCCCCCGAAGGTCTTGCAAAATAGGGTTGCTCTTGGCCACCTTGTGGGCGGGGAACTTTACTTTGCAATCGCGGATAAAACGGTCTTCCCGGGTTTGGGTGACCACCGATTGGCGGTAATGCTCGTTCGTATTGAAATAGATGGTATCGGCCTCGGTCATCAGTCCAAAAAACACCTTGTCGAACTCCTGCAACCAGTACACGGTTTTAATGCCGGAGATTTCCGTGGCTTTTTCCTTCGTCAGTTTTTCACCCTCCCAAACGGCTATATGGTCGTTGGTCTCCCGTACAAAAAGGATTTCGCGGTGCTTCTTTTCCACGGCATCGGGAAACAGGAGTAAAATGGTCTCCTCCTGGTCGGCTCCGCTCAGGTAAAAGAGATCCCTATGTTGCTCAAAAGGCATGGTACTGTCCGCACTTATGGGATAGATATCGTTGGAATTGAAGACCGCGATGCTTGAGGGGACCATGCGGTCCATGAATTTCTTGCGGTTCTTTATAAAAAGTTTGCTGCTGATGGGTTCGTATTTCATGTGGAAAGGTTTTAGACCATAAATTTAAGGGTTCTATAAGAAATTTAAGGGGGAAAACCGCAATTAGTTTCCTTGGCATTCCGATAGCATGAAATACAAAAGAGAAGTAAGGCCGATAGCCAAGATGGTAAAGGATTCCTAGTCGCGCTTTCAGGCGCCGTCAGAATGCCCTTCGCCTTGAAACCAAGCATCGAGCCCTTGTAATTATTCCGCCAAGGAAAGTGCCAGTTTATAAATTTAATTATCTTAGTCCCACCAAAATAAATGCAGTTTACCCCACGCATTGAACGCCGCCTACATTTTATTCACTACCGGGAGGTATTCCGTTTATTTAAGCCGTATGAAATTAAAAGTAGCCTTTGTTTTTCTTCTTTTTTTAGTAACCTTTCCCAATAACGCCCAAACCGATGCCGAGGTGTTCAACAACCTGAAATTCCGCTTTATCGGGCCCGAAGGCAACCGTACCATCGCCATTGCAGGGGTTCCCGGGGACCCCATGATCAACTATATAGGTGCAGCCTCTGGCGGTTTATGGAAAACCGAGGATGGGGGCGTCACTTGGAACTCGATTTTCGATGATCAGGAGGTATCCTCCGTAGGTTCCGTGGCCATCACCCCTACCAATCCCGATATCGTTTGGGTAGGTACAGGTGAAACCTTTGTGATCCGCCCTGCCCATGCTATGGGCGATGGGATCTACAAATCGGAGGATGCCGGAAAGACCTGGAAGAACGTGGGACTAGAACAAACCGGGCGGATCGGGCGTGTCATCGTACATCCGACGAATCCCGATATCGTCTATGCAGCTGCCTTGGGCCATACCTACGGCCCCCAACAAGAACGGGGGGTGTATAAAACCATCGATGGAGGCAAAAGTTGGAAACGAATCCTCTTTATCGACGAAAACACGGGGGCCGCCGACATTGCGTTGGATCCCAAAAATCCAGATAGATTACTGGTTGGTATGTGGTCCATACATATCAACACCTGGGGTTTGAACAGCGGCGGACCCGGGGGTGGCATCTACCGCTCTTTGGATGGGGGCGACACCTGGGAGGCCCTTTCCGAAAAAGGATTGCCCGGAGGCAAGGACAATCCCGTGGGCAAAACAGGGGTGGCCATTTCGCATTCAAACCCCGATGTGGTCTACGCCCTTTTTGAAATCGACAGTCCGGCCCTCTACCGCTCCGAGGACTTTGGGGATACATGGACGCTACAGACCCGCGATCACGACATCAACGAACGCGCCCCCTACTATACCCGTATGGCGGTGTCTACCGCTGATCCCGAGGAGGTGTATTTTGCGAGTGTTAAGTTCAGCACCTCCAAAGATGGGGGCAAAACGATCAAAGGCGGCTATAAGGCAGGGGGCGACAACCATGATATTTGGGTCGACCCCACCAATGCCGATCGGATCATGGTAGCCCATGACGGAGGGGCGAGTATCAGTCTCAATCATGGGGAAACCTTTCAACGGGTGGTGCTCCCCATCGCCCAGATGTACCATGTGGCGGTCGATGACCAAGTGCCCTATAACGTCTACGGGAACCGACAGGATGGGTATTCATACAGAGGGCCAAGCAACAGTCTGCAAGGTTATATACCGATTGGTCTTTGGGAAGGCGTCGGGGGTTGTGAAAGTGGCTTTGCCCAACCCGATCCTTTTGATAACGATATCGTATGGTCGGGCTGCTATGATGGGGGCCTTGAACGCTACAATGCCAAAACAGGACATTCCCAAGACGTGCGTGTATGGCCCGAAGCGGGATACGGCTGGGCCCCGGCCGACCTAAAATACCGTTGGCATTGGAATTTTCCCTTGGCTTTTTCGCCCCATGTACAGCATCGGGTGTATGTCGGGAGTCAATTTGTACACAAAAGCGATGATAATGGACAAAGTTGGCAGGTAATCAGCCCCGACCTTACCTTGAACGACAAATCGCACCAGCAAAGTTCCGGAGGAATCGCCGTGGACAATCTGATGACCTTTGACGGTTCCACCTTGTTCGCTATTGTGGAATCCACCCTCGAAGCTGGACTCATTTGGACGGGTAGCAATGACGGACAGGTACAGCTGACCCAGGACGGAGGGGCAACCTGGACGAATGTGACCGCTAATATACCAGATCTCCCGAAATGGGGCACGATTTCCAATATAGAAACCTCTCGGTATAAAAAAGGAACCGCCTATATCAGTGTGGATCTACACCAAATGGGAAACTTTGATCCCTATATCTATAAGACCAGTGATTACGGGAAAAGTTGGATGTTGATCAGTGGCGACATTCCAAAGTCCGTACATAGTTTTGTGCATGTGGTCAAGGAAGATCCCAAGCGGGAAGGCATGCTCTATGCCGGGGTCGACAATGGAATCTATATCAGCCATGACGATGGGGCACATTGGATGCGCCTTCGCAACAACCTGCCCCCCGCCCCTGTATATTGGCTCGCAATACAGGAACGTTTTGATGATTTGGTCGTGGGTACCTACGGAAGGGGGTATTACATTCTGGATGATATTTCCCCCTTGCGGGAATTCGATCTCGATGCCAAGGACAAAAAAGCGCATCTGTTCAGCCTTCGCCCCGCCTACCGTTTT
>NZ_JBATHS010000246.1:0-19782 GCF_049667165.1 Maribacter sp. | reverse complement strand
ACCGTCAATGCCGATGGTACTGTGGATGTGGCTTCAGGAACTGCCGTGGGTACCTATACCATAGATTATACAATATGTGAAAACCTGAATCCCACCAATTGTGATACTACGACAATAACCGTTGTTATCTCGGACATCTTGGATTCCGACGGAGATGGGGTGACTGATGATCAAGAAATTTTGGATGGCACGGATCCTAACAATCCATGTGCCTTTAATTTTGAAAGTATTACCGAACCTCAAACGGGAAATTATCTAGTTGCCGATTGTGATGGTGATGGAGTAACTAATGGCGATGAAATTGCCGATGGCACCAATCCTGAAGACCCATGTGATTATGACAGAGGAAATGTTACACTGGTCCAAACCGGGGATTACTTGATTTCCGATTGTGATGGGGACGGTGTTACCAACGGTACGGAAATCACCGATGCAACGGATCCAGACGATCCTTGCGATTACTTGGCACCAAGTATTACACTCGATAGAACCGGGGATTACCTGGATGCAGATTGTGATGGCGATTTGATTTCCAATGGTCGGGAAATGACCGATGGCACTAATCCTGAAGATCCTTGTAGTTCTTTGGGTGGTACTCCACCAACTGGTGTTGCCTGTGATATCATATTTGAAAATGACCTTGTTGGCCCGGATATTACAGACGGGGTATTCAAGATCACCAATATAGAATCATATCCAGAAAATACCGTTAGAATTTATAACAGATGGGGCGTATTGGTTTTCGAGACCCAAGGGTACAATAACGGTAGTAACGGCTTCCGTGGAATATCCAATGGTCGGGTTACGATCCAAAAGAATGAGGAGCTTCCTGTAGGAATCTACTATTACGTAGTGGACTACATCAACCAAGGCGAGGCCAAAAAGAAAGCAGGATACCTCTACGTAAACAGATAATAAAAAACTAAAATTCCCCCTAATGCATAATATTATGAAAAGATTATATATATCATTATTGCTCGCCTTGACCGCCTTGGGAGGCCTGTACGCACAGCAAGATGCGCAATATACCCAATACATGTACAACACCATGTCAGTTAACCCTGCCTATGCAGGATCACGGGGTGTGTTCAGTTTAGTCGGACTACATAGATCGCAATGGGTCGGCCTCGATGGTGCCCCAAATACACAGACTATTAGTTTTAACACTCCTGTTGCCAAAAGGGTAGGTATTGGATTATCGATAGTCAATGATGAAATAGGGAATGGAACCAATCAAGAAACGTATTTCGATGGGGTATTCTCGTACACCGTGCCTACCTCTGAAAGCGGTAAATTATCTTTTGGACTTAAAGCGGGCGGACATTTGTTGAATATCGACTTTAATAAATTACGTAATTACAATCCAGCTCTAAATCCTACTGGATACCAAGATATTGAGAAAAAGTTTTCCCCCAATTTTGGTGCGGGAATTTACTATCATACGAATAAATTCTATGCGGGTCTATCTGTTCCCAATTTCTTAAAAACAGAACATTTTGATGATTCTGGACAAGGAACTTCCTATTTGGCTAAAGAACGTATGAACCTGTACTTCATCACTGGGTATGTTTTTGACCTGAATCCTGATCTTAAATTCAAGCCTACGGCATTATTAAAAGCAGTACAAGGCGCTCCATTACAAGTTGATGTTTCAGCCAATTTTATGCTCAACAATAAGTTTACCCTAGGGGCCGCCTATAGATGGGATGCCGCTCTAAGCGCATTATTCGGTTTTCAGATTTCGGATCAGTTTATGATTGGTTTGGCCTATGACAAAGAAACAACGGAGTTGGGCAACACCGCCTTTAATGATGGGTCTTTTGAAATTATGTTGCGTTATGAATTCCTCAATAAATACAAAAAAGTAATAACCCCAAGATTCTTTTAATAGCTACCAAGATGAAAAAAATAAAATATATACTCCTAGGATTGGCTGCTATGACCACTGTGGTTAATGCTCAAGAAAACAAAATCAAAAAAGCGGATGCGAATTTTAATAATTACGCTTATGCTCCTGCGATCGATTCCTATGAAAAACTGGTGAATGATGGGTATTCCCAAGAACAAATATTCAAAAACTTGGGCAATGCCAATTATTTAAATGCCAATTATGCAGAAGCGGCCAATTGGTATCAAAAATTATTTCTGTTGGAAAATACCGCTATAGATGCTGAATTCATGTACCGCTATGCCCAGACTTTAAAGTCATTGGAAAAGTATACCGAATCCGATCAATGGATGCAAAAATTCAAAGCGGCCAAGGCCAATGACCAAAGAGCTATACAATTTGGAAACAACCTTGACTATTTGGATAAAATTGAAGCGAATTCAAACCGGTATGACATTAAGAACCTTTTGATCAACTCCAAAGAATCGGATTTTGCCCCTTCGTTCAATAATGAAATGTTGGTTTTTTCTACCGCTCGAGATAGTGGATTGACCTCAAAGAACATTCATGAGTGGAACAATAAATCGTTCTTAAACCTATACTATGCCAGTCCTAACGAAGAAGGAGCGTACATAATGGCTTCTAAGCTTTCTAAAAATCTAAACAAGAAAACACACGAATCATCAACAGCTTTTACCAAAGATGGGTCCACCGTGTATTTTACGCGAAATAATTCAGAGAACGGAAAATTCGCCAGGGATAAAAATGGAGTAAGTCGACTAAAAATATACAGGGCGACCTTAACTGATGGTGAGTGGAGGAATATAGAAGAGCTACCGTTTAATGGAGATGATTATTCTGTAGCCCACCCAACCCTAAATTCAGATGAAAGCAAATTATATTTTGCCTCGGACATGCCCGGAACCCTAGGCCAATCGGACATTTTTGTTGTTGACGTTAATTCCGATGGGTCTTTCGGAACACCTAAAAACTTAGGGGGAAAAGTAAATACAGAAAGCAGGGAGACTTTTCCATTTATAACCAGTGAAAATAAATTGTATTTCTCATCTGACGGCCATCCTGGTTTAGGTGGGTTGGATGTTTTTGTCACCAATCTGGATAACGAAAACGAACCAACTATTGAAAACATTGGAAGGCCAATAAACAGCGAGGAAGATGATTTCTCTTTCATTTTTAACGAACAAACTAAAAAAGGATTCTTTGCCTCGAACCGCGAAGGTGGACAAGGCGATGACGATATCTATGGTTTTTTAGAGAATAAAGCGTTGGACTTAAGTTGTCACACGAAAATTACGGGTATAATAAAGGACCAAGAAACAGGAGCCCTTCTCGCTGATGCAGAGGTTTCCATTTTTAATGTCAAAAACGAAATCGTATCAAAAACAACTTCTGGTGCGGACGGTTCCTTTACTATGGATGGCGATTGTGCCAATGGGGAGTACAAACTAGCGGCTTCCAAAGATGAATACAACAATGGTGACAGAATGTTCACTACGGTCGATTCAAAAGACACCGATACTATTGAGCTCGGTTTGGAAAAAACCAGAAAATCAGCCCCAATAGGCACCGACCTTACCAAGTATTTGGATATTGAACCTATCTATTTTGATTTTGACAAATCATTAATAAGAAAGGATGCCCAAACAAGTTTAGAAAAAATTCTTACTTATCTCAAAGCATATCCAGAGGTATTCATTAACATAAAATCCCATACCGATAGCCGCGCCAATGATGCTTATAATGAAAAACTTTCTGCGCGCAGAGCAAAGGCTACGGCGGAATATTTATTTATGAAAGGTGTTGCCAAAGATAGGATTACCTATGAAGGAATGGGTGAAAATGAACTTACGAATGAATGTAGCAATGGTGTACCTTGTTCAAGGGAAAAACACCAGAGCAACAGAAGATCGGAATTTATCGTCATAAAATAAAATGACAAGCACCAAAAAAAGGAGCTAATAAAGCTCCTTTTTTTATGGTTTTATTCTTCGAAATACATTTGAATATTGGAAAAGAGTAGTAATTTTGCACGCATTATAAGACTACCGCAGATGTACAAAAATTTCCATATTATAGCCAAAACTTCTTTGGTATTGGTTTATTTGGTCATTATTGCAGGAGCTGTTGTCCGTATGACAGGGAGTGGCATGGGATGCCCCGATTGGCCCAAGTGTTTTGGCCACCTGATTCCTCCAACCGATGAATCCGAGCTACAATGGAAACCTGGCGAAGATTATAAAAAAGGACAGGTCATTATCCTGAATGAAACACTTCAAGTGGCAAAGGAGGATTTTATAAGCGGGAATCAACTTGAACGTGACCAATGGGCACCTTATACAAAACACGACTATGCCGAATTTAATCCATGGCATACATGGATCGAATTCATCAATCGGCTTTTTGGAGCCTTGGCCGGACTCAGTACATTGGTGTTGGCCATCGCCTCCTTCGGGTATTGGAAAAAAAAGAAACGCATTCCCCTTTTGTCCTGGTTGGTGGTATTCGGGATGGGTTTTCAAGCTTGGTTAGGAGCAACCGTGGTTTATTCCGTATTGGAACCTGTTAGGATTACCTTGCACATGGTCATGGCCTTATTGATCGTCGCCTTACTTCTATACTTGGTTTTCATTTCGAAGGAACAACGGAAAAACCAAACCTATAATGCTAATACCGTTGTTTTATTGTCCATTGTTTTTGGCTTGACCCTGGTTCAAATTGTGTTGGGAACACAGGTAAGGCAGTTTGTCGATGAACAAATCGCCGAAGTGGGTGAAACGGCCAAAAATCTTTGGTTGCAACAACCGACAATTTCCTTTTACATCCATCGGTCATTTTCAATTATCGTTGCCCTTTTCAATCTTTATTTAGGTTATAGGATCTATAAATTGAATTTGGGCCTTACAAAAATAAATTGGGTGTTGCTCATTCTCCTTATTGAGGTCATAACCGGTATGGCCATGTTCTATTGGGATTTCCCCTTTATGAGCCAGACAATGCATTTGGTATTGGCCTCACTACTCTTTGGTGTACAGTTCTATTTGGTTTTGGAATCCTATAATGCGAGTAGAAGTCATAAATCTTTGTAACTTTGCTCTCTCTCAAAAATAGAGTTAATGATATATAAGATCCGAATCATCTTGGATACCCATGAAGATATCTTTCGGGATGTTGAAATCGAGGCACATAGTTCAATGGAGGAATTTCATAATACCATTGCCCAGTCCTTTGGCTTTTTGGGTAATGAAATGGCCTCATTTTACACCTGTGATGATGATTGGAAACAAGATGGGGAAATCGCCCTATTTGATATGGGTGAACATGGAGCGGATGTACGTATGATGAACGAGACCTATCTAGAGGATGTCCTTACCAAAGCAACCCCCAAACTTATTTATGTGTATGATTTTTTGAATATGTGGACGTTCTTTGTGGAATTGGCCGATATAGTGATTGAAGAACCTGGACGCCCATACCCCAATATACTCTTTAGTTTTGGGGAATTACCCGAATTCCCGCCAGAACGAAAATTCGAAGCTGAAAATACAGCCTTGGATATTGACGATACTTTTGAAAACTACGACGATTTGGATTTTGATGAAAACTGGAACTAACCTTTGACAAACAATATTCGGTATTCACGAATAAGAAAAAAATCCTCAACTCTTAACTCTTAACTTAAAAATGATCAATCTGTACCCCACCCATATCGAAAGTATTTCATTGCATCGCGTTGGGAATAAGAATAAAAATGAAGGTATTTTTTTATCGGCCGACCCTTTCGGCCTAAATGACGAGACCACCGGATTGTTGAAAGAATACTTTTTTAGGCCTTTTAGGGAAAAGGAAGAGAATTATTTCAAACTCACCCACGAGGTTGATCTGGAGTTCAATGAAGTGCATGCGATAATATCCGAAATATTCAAAGATCCTGCGTGTATACATGATCAGTCCAAAAAAATAGCGACGCATCTTTATGACCAATCCAACCATCCCCATATTAAAAGTGGGGAGGTTTATGTCACTTACTTGACCGGTATTTTACTGGACAATGTAAAGGTGGATGCTATCGGTATTTTCAAAAGCGAGGTAAAACATGATTTTCTTCAGTTCGAGGAGAAAGGTAGCAGCTTGGACATCGTGATACAACATGGCATCAATATCAATAAACTTGATAAAGGATGTCTTATTTTCAATACCAATAAGGAAGAAGGGTACAAGGTACTTTCTGTGGATAGCAACCGGTATGACGCCAAATATTGGCTTGAGAACTTTTTGGGTGTAGATGCCTTGGCCGATGAAAATTTTTACACCAAGAACTACCTAAAATTCTGCCAAAATTTCGCCAAAGATGTGGTTTTACCCGCAGAAGACAAACAACAAGAGGTTTTGTTCATGAATAAGGCCGTGAACCATTTTGCGAAAAACGATGCTTTTGAAGAAAGTAATTTTATGAACGAAGTGTTCGAAAATCCTGAGCTTATTCCTGAATTCAAGCATTACAAAGTTGAGAAAGGGCCTAAATACAGTATTGAGGATGTCTCTAACTTCGACATTGCCAATAAAGCCGTATCCGATGCCCGTAAGAAGATAAAGAATGTCATCAATCTAGATACCAATATCCAGATAAAACTAAACTTCATCAATTCGGATTCAGCGGAAAGATTCGTTGAAAAAGGCTGGGATGAAGAAAAACAGATGTACTATTATCTGGTGTATTTCAATAAAGAGCAAAAAAGCTAATACCCCAACCGTCTAGTCTTACATTTTTTAAAAAACGGAACACGCTGAAAAATGGTTGGTAAAAAGACATGAATCGCTGTACGCCAATTGTAAGGAATACGGGGTTTGCCTTTGGAAACGTGTTGCTTATATCTTGATTTTGTGTTCGATGATCTGTTTCATGCTGACGCCTTGGTAGTTGCGTTTAACAAAATCAAGGGCCAGTTCTAAGATTTCGCCCATAGTCTTGCATTTTTTGAATTGTACATCTTTGGTCAATTCGTAAATTTCCTTTTTGAGCAATTTAATGTTTGCACTTAATGAAATATCATCATTTTTGCAAATCTTACTTAGGAGCTTAATACGATCACCTGAACTCAGAATTCGCTTGGCAATGATTGAACGTTCCTCCAATTTATATTGATCAATAGAATTTTCCATCAATTTACTTTTCACCAATTCAACCATTTTATAATTCTCTTTAAAAAACTGTGGTCGATATACTTTTAGCTTACCCTCATAACTTTGTTGATCAAAATCTATGGCCCTAATCCTATAAACTACGTGGTCAAAGTCATGCGTCATTACAATAACGTAATTATAAGATCGCATATCACCCAACAATCGTATCATACTCCGCTCATTGAACTTAACAAACTCCTTTGCCAATTGGGCTTTTTCGGTTTCCGAACATTTTGGCAACATTTCCTTAATAAATACATCCCCTGGTATGCCTGCAATATGCTCTTCTATCATAGTGTCCTTATAGACCAAAAAATTGAGATTATATGGGGAAAGCATATGCTCGAACTCCAAGCCATAAATCCTTGAAGCATCGGCTTTCTTCACATAGAAATAGGTGAAATTATCATTAAGGATGTTCCTTACTTTAATACGAAAGGGTTTAGAATTCGCGAAGGTGCAATAATCAATGGCATCAACATTTAGATATTGATCAATATGGCCGCTTCCATCGGAATGTAAAATTGAATATACCTTTTTAAGGCTAGTGTCAATTTCTTGCCGTTCAAACTCATTGTAATAAACCCTAATCCATAATGTGTCTTCCTCATTTTCATCATAAACCACCACCGAGCCAGCAAAACGCAATAAATCCTCATAAAAAATAGGAATCTCGATCTTACGGCTATATTGTTCCAAATAGGCATCCAACTCTTCCGAAACTGGGTAAGCTGGCTTTTTCTTTGACATTAATTTTTCCTCCTGCATGGTAATTCTTTATTTTTAAAGGGATAAGCCTGTAACAAATTTACGGTTTATGCGTCAAGTTACTATAAACCTCCCAAAAACATCTCCTATTTTGGAAAAGATACTTACGGTAAACAACCTCACGAAAAAATTCGGGTACCTTACCGCTGTCAAGGACCTCTCCTTTACTATAGAAAAAGGTAATGTTTATGGTATCCTAGGACCAAACGGTAGTGGCAAGTCCACAACCTTGGGCATCGTTCTAAACGTTGTTAATAGAACCCGTGGGGAATTTGCATGGTTTGATGGCGAAACCTCAACCCACGAAGCACTGAAAAAAGTCGGGGCCATCATCGAGCGACCTAATTTTTATCCCTATATGACCGCAGTACAGAATCTAAAGCTGGTCTGCAAAATCAAGGAGGTGTCGTCTAAAAAAATCGAGGAAAAGCTGGAATTAGTAGGATTATTGGACCGTAAAAACAGTAAATTCAGAACGTATTCCTTGGGCATGAAACAACGATTGGCCATCGCCTCTGCCCTATTGAACGATCCGGAAATACTTATTTTGGATGAACCCACGAACGGCCTGGATCCCCAAGGCATTCACCAAATCAGGGAAATCATAAAAAAAGTGGCCTCCCAGGGCACCACGATACTGTTGGCCTCCCATCTTTTGGATGAGGTTGAAAAAGTCTGTACCCATGTCGTGATTCTCAGAAAGGGACAGAAGTTATATTCCGGAAGGGTCGATGATATGATGGCGAGCTTTGGTTTCTTTGAGCTGAAGGCTTCAGATAACGAAAAACTCTTGGCCTTTTTGAAGAACAATAAGAGTTTTAGCAAGATAACCCAAGAAAATGGGCTAATTACAGCGTTTCTTAACGAAGAGATGAATTCCGAAGTTTTGAACAGAAGCCTCATGGAACAGGGAATATCACTTTCACATCTTGTGAAAAGAAAGGAAAGTCTCGAGGAACAGTTCTTGGCATTGACCAATAATGCAGCCAACTAACACAAAAACAAAGCATGTTACGATTATTACAGATAGAATTCATAAAACTTTGGAACAATAGGGTCAGTAAAATACTGATCATTGCTTATTTTGTTCTGCTTACCTCAATAGCACTTGTCGCTGCAATTAAGTTTGACATTGGCCCTATAAAATTCCATCTGGCCGAACAGGGTATTTTCAATTTCCCGTACATCTGGCATTTCAATACGTTCGTTACGGCATTCTTTAAATTGTTCCTGGCGATTGTAATCGTTTCCATGATGGCGAATGAATACAGTAATAAGACCATAAAGCAGAACCTGATCGACGGGCTTTCGAAAAAAGAGTTCATCCTCTCAAAATTTTTGACCGTGATCTCATTTTCATTGATATCAACTATCTTTGTTTTTGTGGTTTCCATGATCCTAGGGCTTATCTATTCAGATTACACCGAGATCAGCATCATTTTTTCCGACCTGCAATTTTTGGTGGCCTTTTTTGTGAAATTAATGGGGTTCTTCTCGTTTTGCCTTTTTCTTGGAATACTGGTCAAACGTTCAGCATTCGCCTTGGGATTTCTAATCCTATGGCAGGTCTTTGAAGGTTTCGTGAGGGGTATGTTGCGTTGGAAGGTTTTTGATGCTGACACTACCGATCTCGTCATGGGATTCTTTCCCCTGAATGCCATGTGGAAACTGATCGATGAACCTTTTTCCCGCCTAGGTGCCGTTCAGTCGGTAGCGGATCAAATCGGCGAAAAGTTTGAATTGGACTATGGGGTTCATTGGTATGAGATTTTGATCGTATTGGGTTGGACCTTTATATTTATCTATTTCTCGTACTATATATTAAAAAGGAGGGATCTTTAGATGACCCCAATGAAATGCTCGTAGCTACCGCGAAATTGCTCCTTCCTACAATTTAGCCCTAATAATGCTTTTTTGATTTCTTGGCATCTAGATTTGGTTTCTGATCATTGAAATCGCACAGCTTCAATTAAAATGGGCGGATTATTTTTAAGAGAACCTTACACCATTTAATCGTTGGCCTTTTGTATTTTTAAAAAATGAAATTCAAGGTCGTATCCGAATTCAAGCCAACCGGGGATCAACCGGAAGCCATTCGCCAATTGGTCAACGGCATCAATTCTCAAGAACGCTATCAAACACTTTTGGGGGTAACGGGTTCTGGTAAGACCTTCACCGTGGCCAATGTCATTGAAAAAGTACAGCGCCCAACCTTGGTTCTGGCCCATAACAAGACGCTGGCCGCACAATTATATTCGGAATTCAAGCAGTTTTTTCCTGAAAATGCGGTGGAGTATTTTGTTTCTTATTATGACTATTACCAACCAGAGGCCTATATTCCCACCTCGGGGCTTTATATCGAAAAAGATCTTTCCATCAATGAGGATATCGAAAAACTGAGGTTAAGTGCCACCTCTTCCCTGCTTTCAGGACGAAGGGATGTCCTTGTTGTGGCATCGGTATCTTGTTTGTACGGGATCGGAAACCCAGTGGAGTTCCAAAAGAACGTCATCAGCATTCAAAAAGACCAGGTAATCGCCCGCACCAAGTTATTGCACCAATTGGTACAAAGCCTTTATTCCAGGACCTCGGCTGATTTTAGAAATGGGAATTTCAGGGTTAAAGGGGATGTTGTCGATGTCTTTCCGAGTTATGCGGACCATGCTTTTAGGATTCACTTCTTTGGAGATGAGATCGAAGAGATCGAAGCTTTTGATCCTTTCAACAATAACGTGATCGAGACCTATGAGAATCTGAATATCTATCCGGCGAATATGTTCGTTACCTCACCCGATATTCTACAAAATGCCATTCACCAGATCCAAGATGATTTAATGCATCAAATCGGATATTTCAAGGAAGTGGGTAAACCCCTCGAAGCAAAACGTTTGGAGGAGCGAACCAATTTCGACTTGGAAATGATCCGAGAATTGGGGTATTGCTCGGGCATAGAGAATTATTCGCGTTATTTGGACGGTCGCGAGCCCGGCACCCGACCCTTTTGTCTCTTGGATTATTTTCCACAGGATTTCTTAATGGTCATCGATGAGAGTCATGTCACCCTTCCCCAAGTACATGCCATGTATGGGGGAGACCGTTCCCGAAAAGAAAATTTGGTGGATTACGGATTTCGATTACCAGCGGCCATGGATAATAGACCCTTGAAATTCGAAGAGTTCGAGGCCTTGCAAAACCAGGTCATCTATGTGAGTGCAACCCCAGCGGATTATGAACTACAGCTTTGTCAAGGGGTCTATGTGGAACAGGTGATCCGACCTACTGGATTGCTAGATCCCATTATAGATGTAAGGCCCAGTTTAAACCAAATCGATGACTTGATCGAGGAAATTCAACAAAGGGTTGAGAAGGATGAAAGAACATTGGTAACTACCCTTACCAAACGAATGGCAGAGGAATTGACCAAATATCTGACCCGAATCAATGTTCGTTGTAGGTATATCCACAGTGATGTGGATACCTTGGAACGTGTTGAGATCATGCAAGACCTGCGAAAGGGTGTTTTCGATGTGCTTATCGGGGTAAACCTCTTACGAGAGGGTCTTGACCTGCCCGAAGTTTCCTTAGTGGCCATTTTGGATGCCGACAAGGAAGGATTTCTTCGTAGTAATCGTTCATTGACACAAACCGTTGGAAGGGCGGCAAGACACTTGAACGGGAAGGCAATCATGTATGCGGACAAGATCACGGCCAGTATGCAAAGGACCATCGATGAGACCAATTATCGCCGTGAAAAACAGATTGCCTATAATACGGCCAACAACCTTATCCCAAAGGCATTGAATAAAAGCCTGGATAGTGCTCTGGCCAAGAATTCCGTTTCGACCTATCATTTTAAAAAAGAAGAATTGCGGGCCGCTGAGCCTGATATGGCCTATTTGACAAAAGACCAAATCGAAAAATTGATTCGTGACAAACGAAAGGCCATGGAAAAAGCGGCCAAGGAATTGGACTTTATGCAAGCGGCCAAACTGCGCGATGAGATCAAAACATTACAAAAACAAGACTGATTCCTTAGTTAGGAATCCCAAGACCTATGGGCTATAAGGGCAGCTTAAAAATGAACACAAATTCAAGGACCCCCGTATCGATTTTGATGCTGATGCTCCTATGCTTAATGGCAGGCCCCTCCCTTTGGGCCCAAAAGCTTACCAAAGACCAAATAACCACTTTGGCCCATAATAAATTACCTACGGCGACTTTAGGCTTGAAAGCATTTCTTCAACTGCCCAATGATGGGCATTTTCCGGAACAGGCCAAAAACAATGCCCTTTGGTGCGATAGTATATTCAAGACCTTGGGATTTCAAACTAAAGTCCTCGAGACAGAAGGAATACCCCTTTTATTCGCTGAAAGGAAATTTCATAAAAAAGCCAAAACCATCCTTTTTTATCTTCAGATCGATGGTCAGCCTGTAGATTCTGCCCAATGGGACCAGGCCAACCCTTATAGTGCAGTCCTGAAAGAAAAAGTGAATGGTACATGGCAACCGATTGGCTTTGAGAGGCTACAAAATGAATATAATCCGGACTGGCGGATTTTCGGCCGATCCGTTTCCGATTCCAAAGGACCGGCTATGGCTTTCATTTCGGCTTTGGAAATCCTTAAAGAACATAAAATTAAACCACAATTCAATGTAAAGGTCATCATGGACTTTCAGGAAGAGATGGGATCCCCTTTTTTGGCCAAGGCAGTTACGAACAACAAGGCCCTTCTGGAGGCTGATATGCTTTTTATCATGGATGGTACACGCCACGTGTCAAACCTTCCGACCCTTACCTTCGGGGCCCGGGGAATCGCAACGGCCCAACTTCGGATTTTTGGTGCAAAACAAGACCTTCATAGTGGACAATATGGCAATTTCGCCCCAAATCCTGTTTTTAAAACAGCACAACTTTTAGGTAGCTTAAAAGATGAAAACGGAAAGGTCCTTATCCCAGGGTTTTATGATGGGATAGTACTAAGTGAGGCCAAAAAATCCTTGATCAACTCGGTGCCTGAAAACAGGGATAGTTTAATACAACGTTTGGGAATCTCAACTACCGATGCTATTGGGAATACCTATCAAGAGGCACTCCAATATCCAACATTGAATATCAGGGGCATGAAAGCAGGATGGGTAGAAAAGGAAGTACGTACCATCATACCCTCGGAAGTTATTGTTGAAATTGATATGCGATTGGTTCCCGAATCGGATGGCAAACGCTTAATGGAGCTTTTAAAAGCCTATATTCAGGACCAAGGCTACCATTTGGTAGGGGCCGCACCGACCGAAGAAGAACGAAGCACCTATCCCAAATTGGCTTCCTTCGATTATACCTTGGGTTCCTTACCCTTCCAAACCCCAATGGATTCGGATATTGGCCAATTATTGAATAAGGCCATTAAAAAGGTATTTGGCGATCAGGTCGTTAATATGCAAACCACAGGGGGTTCACAACCGATTGCCCCTTTCATCAATACCCTGGACATTCCGGCGGTATCCTTAAGAATCCCAAATCCGGATAACAACATCCATGCACCAAACGAAAACCTACGTATCGGTAATTTTCTGGAAGGGATAATTACATGCTTAGCGGTTATGGATGAACGTCCATAAATGTAAAAAGCGCCCCGATTACTCGGAACGCTTTCCACTGCCAACACAACACTTTTGGTGTCTACCAGCAACCTGATGGGCTTTTTACAGCCCATCAGGACTAACCAACTAAACCAACCATTATGAAATATCCCAAAATGGGAACTACATAATTTTTTTCGTCACTTAGGACAATTTGATCAACCTTTTGGGCTTAGGCAATGCCTCTTCCTTTTTAGGTAAATTGAATGTTAGGATACCATCTTCGTAGGTTGCCTTGATATGTTCTTCATCAATGGTTTCCGGAAGGGTAAATGCACGTTTAAAGGAAGTATAGGAAAATTCCCTACGGGTAAAGTTTTCATTGTCCACGTTTTCCTCTGATTTGGTTTCAGAAGAGATCGTTAGGACATTCTCATTGACCTCAATTTGAAAATCTTCTTTCTTTCGCCCGGGTACGGCCAATTCCAATTCAAAATCCTTTTCGTTTTCCTTAATATTTACGGCAGGAACAGGAACATTGGTATTATAATTCTCCATGCCACCAAACCAATCTGGCTTGAATATTTCGTTCATTAAAGCTGGGAACAAAACATCATTTCTTTTTATTAAACTCATAACTTTTATTTTTTAACGGTTAACACTTAAACTCGTCAAGGAATAAACAAAAGATATACCAACGCAATAAATATGTCATTATGACGCTTTTCTGTACGATAATTGCGCCAATATGGCATTTAACTCCGATATTTAAGGGAATCGCCCTTAAAGCGATGCTTTGAAAATGCGTTTAATTATAATATGCCCTGAAGATATCGAGCAATACTTGGGGTGGAACGATCTTATTGGGATATTGGTGCATGACGGAGAGTACCTGCTCAATTGCGGATGGCGGCAATCCCATTCGTAATCCTATATTGTGTAATTGGTTGATTTCCGATAGATCCTGCCTTTTATCGACATTCATCAAAAGTACCAACCGATGGAATTGCAGGATGCGATCGGCCTCTGATTTTGGAACGATATGTTCTGCCTCTTCTTGAAAAAGGGCCTCAAATGCTGCCTGGCCCACACCTAATTGTTCAGCAACACTTTGGAGAAAACCGTATTCTTCTGGCTTAACTTTTTTATCAACCTTCGCAAAGGCTATCATTTCAGAGAGTATGCTCAATTTTTCCTTCATTGTGTCCATATTCGATCGTTACCTTAAGGTTTCATGATAAATTACATGTAAAAGGCGTCCTATATGCTACCTTCACATCAAACAATGCGTATTTTTAAAGGGTAATGGTATAACTGAAAAAATGTGCCTTTCGTATAATTAATCCTGGTTTTCCGCCAAAATACCATTGGCTATACTTAATTTGCAGACCGAATCTAAATATTGGGAACATGACAAACAATGATATCTTCAAAAAGCTCAGGGTTGCCCTCATGCTACGGGATGACGAAATTGTTG
Source organism: Maribacter sp. (assembly GCF_049667165.1). Lineage (GTDB taxonomy): Bacteria > Bacteroidota > Bacteroidia > Flavobacteriales > Flavobacteriaceae > Maribacter_A. Next base: position 4,869 of record NZ_JBATHS010000246.1, on the reverse strand, counting down.
AAATTCTGGAATTGGCAGATTTTAAAATCACCAAAAGTGAATTGGGGGCTTTGTTCAGAAAGGAAGACCACCCTAATTATATGGAATGTGGGGACCAAATTCTTCGGAATTTCCTGAACGGATTGGTCATACATTTAAGGGGCACCAAGGAGAATCCGAAAATCCCGGGTGAAGTACTCTTAAAAAACAAAACCGAAAAAAAGAGCACGCCCAATAAAAAACCTGATTTCAATACAAAACAGCGAAAAAAATTCACACCGGATATTTCATCTGTAAAATACAAGAACAAAAAAAAATCCTGATACCAACATGAATGTCGAAATCAGGATTCCATTAAGTCTTTGATGATCATGCGCCCGCAACCCTAATAGGAATAGTGAACTTCTCACCTTCCTTGAAGTTCGAAATTTCGACTTTTTTGTAGTTTAATCTAGCTTTTACGAAAGACTCCAATCTTTCATCCTCCGTATCTACGGATAAAACTACAATCTCTCCCTGATTATTCAAGGTGAACCTAACTTGGGCCGTTAGATCGATATCGTCATTGGTAAAGGAAGTGTTTTCCAAAAGCGCTCCAATTTGAATGGAAAGATCTTTTTTTGGATCGTCTTTTGCCACATTGTTGGCGAAAATGTTACCTGTCACTAGCAGCATTGCAGCCACGAATACTAAACTTAATTTTCTCATGATTTGATTGTTTAATGATTGATGAATAATTGATGATTACTTAAAAGACGGTGCACGAAAGTAATTGTTACAGGGATTTTGCCATTTAACAAAATTTTAAATATGGCAGTCCTCTAATTTCTTCGACAAAGTAAATGTGGATTTTCATATTAAGAAAGAAGCATCGGATGGTTTAACCAAACCTTAAAGCACATAACATTGTAGTAACTTTTGGCCATATAAAAAGGGGCGATACCTTAAAGTAGCGCCCCTTTTTACTTTTATTATTTTCAGTTGTCAGATCAACTCAAGACCGCTTTGACCTTATCTGCCGCCTCTTGGAATTGTACGGCCGAATGTACTGCCAATCCAGAATTATCGATAATTTCCTTGGCCAACTCCGCATTGGTTCCTTGCAAACGGACAATTATCGGTACTTTAATGGCATCACCCATATTCTTATAGGCATCAACAACACCTTGGGCAACCCGGTCACAACGAACAATGCCACCAAAAATATTGATCAATATGGCTTTCACTGCGGGATCCTTAAGAATAATACGGAAAGCTTCCTCTACCCTTTTGGCATCGGCTGTACCCCCAACATCCAAAAAATTAGCTGGTTCACCACCGGCCATTTTAATAAGATCCATAGTGGCCATGGCCAAACCGGCCCCATTTACCATGCAACCTACATTCCCATCGAGATCAACATAACTCAAGCCTACGGCCCGCGCTTCGACCTCTATAGGGTTCTCCTCGCGTAAATCGCGCATTTCAGCATATTGTTTTCTTCGGTACAAGGCATTGTCATCTATGGAAACCTTTGCGTCGACCGCCATAATCTTGTTATCAGATGTTTTTAGAACCGGATTGATTTCGAACAAATTGGAATCGCTCTCCACATAGGCCTTGTAGAGGGAGGTAACGAATTTGGTCATTTCTTTGAAAGCGGTACCGGACAGACCGAGATTAAATGCAATCTTACGTGCTTGAAACGGAAGAAGTCCTGTGGAAGGATCTACTTCCTCGGTAAAGATGAGGTGCGGCGTCTTTTCAGCGACCTCCTCTATATTCATCCCACCTTCAGTGGAATACATAATCATATTACGTCCTTTACCCCGATCCAACAAAACCGACATATAGAATTCACTGGTTTCACTTTCACCAGGATAATACACATCCTCCGCAATCAATACTTGGTGCACCTTCTTGCCTGCCGCAGAAGTCTGGGGGGTTATTAGATTCATCCCAATGATATTTCCCGCGATTTCCTCGACTTCCTTAAGGTTCTTGGCCAGTTTTACACCACCACCTTTACCACGCCCACCAGCATGTACCTGAGCTTTCACAACATACCAAGTGGTGCCTGTCTCCGCAGTCAATTGTTTGGCAGCCGCCACAGCTTCCTTAGGATTATGGGCCACTATACCGCGTTGAATGCGTACTCCAAAACTGGCTAAAATCTCTTTTCCTTGATATTCGTGAAGGTTCATATCGGTTTCTTATAAGTTCGATAGCAAAAATAGGAAACACACCCGATTTACCCTAATGTATTCATACAGTTTTATCGAATATTGAAATCCTTAAAATCTAGGGGATCGAAATTTTTGAAATCACCGTTCATTTTAATGGCCCCTTTGGTTCTATCCACTGCTTTCAATACGCCTATTGTCGTCGATAAATGGGATTTTATATAGGAAAAACGTTCACTTTCCTTGGACATCTGCAAGAGCTGATACTCCTGCTCATAAGAAAGTCCTATTTTATGGATCACACCGTACATATTGAATTTATCGATCGGTATGGTCTTGAAAGGAACATCCATCAGTTCATAGAGTTCCTTTATTTTGTCGAGTACCCCAACTTTCATCTGTCGGGTAGCATCATGAACGTCCTCAATGAACTCCACTTCCCCACCGGCATATAACTTACCGGGTAAATGGTTTTGAAAGGATATAACCTTGAAGGCCTGTCGTCCTACACAGACCACATCCATCTCCCCGCCTTCGTACGTATTCACAACCTCTACCAATTGCACCTCGGTACCATAGGCTATCTGATCATAGATAAAGACTGGTATCCCAAAGGTGATGGCCTCTTCCCGGCAATCCTGTATAAGTTGCTTGTACCTTTCCTCGAATATATGAAGGGGAACGGTCTCACCAGGAAAGAAAATCGATTTTAAAGGGAACAATGGTAATTGCATGCTGTTATTTTTTTTTAAAAATACAACACCATTATGATGACCGCAACTTTCAGCAAGAATCAAAAAAGTTATATTTGAAACATTTTGTTTCATTTCTAAAACAAACCGGGATTTTCTTGCCCAAACCGATTTAGAGCTCTAGTTTTGCTAAAACTCAAAAGGATTATAATGAAGCATGCTGATTTATTGAAGATTTCCAAAACATACGGCAATCCCGTCTATGTTTATGATTCAGAAAAAATCATTTCCCAATTCAACAGATTGACCAAGGCCTTTAAAGGGGTCAAGCACCTGCGATTGAACTACGCGTCCAAAGCCCTTTCCAATATTTCGATTTTGCGTTTGATGAACAGTTTGGGCAGTGGTTTGGATACCGTGTCCATTCAGGAAGTGCAACTCGGTCTTATTGCCGGATTTAAACCTGAATCCATTATATTCACGCCCAATGGAGTTTCTTTGGAAGAGATTGAGGATGCCGCCAAATTAGGCGTACAGATCAATATCGATAATTTATCCATACTTGAGCAGTTCGGTAGCAAGCATCCCGATATACCGGTGTGCATCCGAATAAATCCGCATGTAATGGCGGGAGGCAATTCAAATATCTCCGTTGGCCATATAGATTCTAAATTTGGAATCAGCATACATCAAATCCCCCATTTATTGCGCATCGTTGAATTGACTAAAATGAACATCAATGGCATTCACATGCATACAGGAAGTGATATTCTGGATATTGATGTATTCCTCTATGCGTCAGAAATTCTGTTTGAAACCGCCAAAAACTTCAAGAACCTAAAATTCATCGATTTTGGAAGTGGCTTTAAAGTCCCTTATAAACCTGGGGATATTGAGACCAATATTGAGGAATTGGGTAAAAAACTGACCGATAGATTCAATGCTTTTTGCGCTGAATATGGTGAGGAACTTACCTTGGCCTTTGAACCCGGCAAGTTTTTGGTCAGCGAGGCAGGTTATTTTTTAGCCAAGGTGAATGTGGTCAAACAAACGACCTCAACGGTTTTTGCCAGTGTGGATAGTGGATTCAACCACTTGATACGCCCCATGTTGTACGGGGCCAACCACAGTATAGAGAATATTTCAAATCCTGAAGGTCGTGAGCGCTATTACTCCGTGGTTGGTTATATCTGTGAGACGGATACCTTTGCAAACAACCGAAGGATCAATGAAATTTCTGAGGGCGACGTCCTATGTTTTAAAAATGCCGGCGCCTATTGCTTTACCATGGCCAGCAACTACAACTCAAGATTTCGACCTCCCGAGGTGCTGTGGCATAATGGGAAGTCCATCTTAATCCGGGAACGTGAAACCTTCGATGATCTTATAAAGAATCAAGTAGACGTGAACGATCTCTTTGTTCCGGCAAAAGCCAAGACAGCTGCAAAATAAAGGTCAAAAATATTCGTTAGTTTTGTTATTATAGTACGACAGAATCTAAAAAGCTATTTATAATGAAACAATACAGGTCCACTTTATATAAAATTGCAGCGTTAGTCTTCATGGTTATGCTTTCCTTTACAGGCAATGCCCAAGAAGTGGAATGGTTAAGCTGGGATGAGGCCGTAAAACGTGCCCAAACCGATGAAGCTCCCAAGAAAATCTTCATTGATGTGTATACTGATTGGTGTGGTTGGTGCAAGAAAATGGATAAGGATACTTTTCAACACCCCGATGTAGCCGCTTATATGGCCACTAATTTTTATATGGTGAAGTTGGATGGGGAAGGCAAGGACCCGATAGAGTTTAAAGGGCAGACCTATAATTTTGTCCCTTCCGGAAGAAAAGGATACCATGAGTTCGCCGCTGCGTTGATGCAGGGCCGTATGAGTTATCCGACGACCATCTTTCTCGATGAAAAGATGAACATGCTATCCCCTGTTCCCGGTTATCAAAAACCGAAACCCTTTTTGAATATAGCCCGATATTTTGGGGACAATATTTATTTGGAAAAAGATTGGGAGACCTATAGTGGC
>NZ_JBATHS010000245.1:0-4212 GCF_049667165.1 Maribacter sp. | reverse complement strand
TAGTCCTTAGTTAGGTTTAGCCAGCAGATTCAGCACTTATGTTTTCTTTCATTCCGCAAGCTACATTCACTAAAAAATAAGAGCTTCCGGTGGAGTTTATCCTGAACATTTCGACTTCGCTCAATATGAACTCCGCCGAAGGGTGCAATACCGGATGTGGTTATTGATCGGTATACCGCTGATTAAACAAAATCAATCACCACCCGTATTTTATCCCTTGATGATTTCTGATATAAAATATAACTTAATTGATTATCTGGTCCGGAATACAAATGGGTATACCTGTCATTTTGAAAGGTTTTGGGACCCCTTTTGATTATTGATGTATACGACCTTTCTTCTGTTGGCGGTATTCATTCTTTTCCAGGTAGTCTGGGCGGCAGGTTTCAGAAAGGTAGAGCTTTACGAATAGGTTTCTTAAAACCCCTTGTTAAACGTTTACTGTTAACACGCTTTGCTATTTTGTCCAAAAAACAACTTTACCCAAATCGGAAAAAAGTCTTTAATGTAAAATGGCGCTATTTGTTCTAATCCAAAACAAAACTATATTTAAGTAACAATTGCTGCCTATAACTTACCCTTCTTCCCAAGCCATTTACCCCTTCCGGTCGGCTATTATCCGTAATTTGTACTAGGATGTCGTGGTCATAGGTAAGTAGGGAAAGGAGGGATAGTTTAAGTCCTTTTACAATAGTAAGATCCATTTGGTTTCTAAAATTGATATCTATATGATCAGCTTTCTCTAAATAGTTGGAGAACAGCAATAGGTTGCTACTCATACCAAAAGTATTGGAGAGTCTATTCTCATAAACTATACGAAGTGCCGTTCCCAATTGATTGTCGTAATTTTGAAATATAACATCCCCGTTTTCATCGACCTCCAGTGGGTTACCATGAATACCGTCCAAAAACTCGCCAGCATTATCCGTGGCAAAATCATCCGCAATCTGATCGTCCAGCACAATTATGTTCTTATAAGATAAGGGCGATAAAAAAATAGTCCAATAGTCATTGGGGCGGTGTTCAAATCCTAAGGAAAATTGAAATATAGCAGGGGAAAGAAATTTGGAAATAGGGTGGCCAGTCTGGGTTACATCCGAGAGGAAGTTGTCTTCATATGTTTTTGTCAACTGACTGCTAAAAAAAAGATCGGCGGCGTAATAATATTTAGAAAAATAAGAGGTCCTGTAGGCTGCATTTGAGTTAAGCCAAAGATTGTCCATATTTTTTTGAAAGGGTACTGCGGTATCGAGACTGTCTGACAGACGGCCGCTACCTGCCTTTTGTATGGCATAATCAAGACTAAAATTCGTATCCCAGCTAAATCTCCCTCGGTTGAATATACTTCTTATGTCTATGGCTGCCCCAAACCCCAATCTATTTTTCCCCGCTCCCACGGCGGGATTGATCAATACATTGCTTAAAAAATCAACTCCTAGGCTTAGTTCCGTGGTCCAGCCCTGTTGGGTAATCGGCACCTGTTGTACTTGAGCGGATACATATATATTATGGGAAAAAAAGAGGGCGATCAGAAGAAATCGGCACCTACAAAATGCAGTTCCCATTAGTCAAAAGGATTTGTCCAACCCTTTACATCCTGGGCCTTGTCAACGTTCAAATCCCAACTGCCACCACTATCGCCTTGGGCAATTAAGGTTCTGACATCCCCTCGTTCCAAAGTGATCTGTTGTTCTGGAAAATTCCACGAGAAAGTTGCATTGGAATGTCCTTCGATTTCCATCATACCGCCCGTATTGATACCATCGGCAGAACTGTTTCCCAATACCTCAAATCCATTGTTGCTTTGTTCGGAGCCCCAATTTAGACCATATTTGAGATCATTTGTATTATATGGCTCTTGGCCATAACGATGTACATCCATGTCGCGAAAGACCGAGGTCGACTTGCCGATACTGGCCTTGCCCTGTCGAATGTTTTCCTTTGCCCCATCAAATATACCTGCTATACTACCCATTTTATGGTCTTTATTCCTTGGATTGTTGTTCGGAATTTCTTTTCAATATTCTATTGTTATTAGCTACTAAAATAATTCTTTTAATCTATTTTCAAAATAGGCAACCTCACTCTTATACTGATTTCCCAGTATTTTCCCCATGGATTTAATTGTAACCAATCCCACTGGATATTTTTAAGTTTTTAGGCCTTTTCATACAGTTCCCCTATTCTTGATCAAACCTAAATGAGTTCAAGATCGAAACGGCCAATTTATCCAGATCCGTCATGTGTGGGGTATTCGGGATCGAGGCCGAGAGTATAAAAACATGGGAGGAGGACTGGGTGAAAATTTCACGTACAAACAATACCATATCAATATCCTCTGCAAACCAGGAAGAACGCCTGGAATATGCGCTAAAACCTTCTTGGGAGATGTCTTTCCCCTCCAATATGGTGTAATTTGTATAGTTTGCCTGTTGGCCTTTTGTTGCTTTCGCCGCATCGAGATAGTTTTTCCCTTCCCGCCCTATGCGTGTGACGAAAAATGCAAAATGGGAATTCCCGATTTTGGGACCTACGAACATCGTTCGAGTATCATCCAGTCTTTTAACCTTCCAATTCTCCGGGATTACAATGGTAAACCCGCTTCCCTTATAGGTGCGTTTGGCCACCTGAACGTCCTGGACCGCTCTGCCAAACTTTAAAAAGGATGTTGTACCACGGTCTGTCAATAATGTGTTCGTCTGGTTTATGTGTACTTCTTTAAAACCGCTTAAAGTACAGCTAATTACAACCAAAAAAACTAAAATTTGTAATCTAAAAGGCAAATGCATGGTACTGTGATTTTAGTATTGTCCGTCCCACTTTGTTCATTGGAATAGTCGTTATAAGCGGCTATATTCAATGGTGACAAATAGCCTGTTCAGCTAGTTGAATCGGAATGAATTCATGACATGTATAATTGCACTATCGAGTTCTTCAAGATCTGGGGAATTGGGAATGGAGCTCGATAGTATGAAAACTTTATTTTCAGATTCCGTGAATATCTCACGTATAAAGAGCATCATGTCCATATCCTCTTCGTACCAGCAAGAACGTCTCATTAAGGCCTTGAAACCGGCATCCGATATATTTGCCTGTTCTAAAACCTTATACTCCTTGTTCTTTTCTTGTTCAGATTTCATTTTTCTGGCAGCATCCTTATAAGACTTTCCCTGTTTTTCAACTGCAGTTACATAAAAGCCAATCCGCTTCTCACCAACTTTAGGTCCATAAAAAAAAGTTTGCTTCCCATCAATTTCATCAATGTACCAATTTGCGGCAACTTCAATGGTATAATCCTTGTGCTTATATACCCTTGCCAAAGGCACCTTATCCATTAAATCATTTTTAGACATATTCATACTATTTTATCTTGTTGTTCAAAACTACCCCCAAGGTGTCCCTGGTATCCATCCCGTAGCCTTTTTACCCAAATCAAGGGCATCAGAGGCGGTCTCCCTGGCATCGAGCTCGACCTCAAAACCTAGATCAACACCCACACCTAGTGTGGCACCTACATCGAATTCGGCTGCTAATGTCCAGTCATCAAAGCCTACATCACCACTTAGCTCCCCCCCTATGCCATAGGTAATTCCGGCGTTGCCCGCGAGTGTTCCGTTATCGCCTCGCAACCCTCCTTCAGCTTCCAATTTCCCTCCGGCAAAAGCTTCGCCCCCCGCAGAAGCACTCAAATCACCTTCCATAGGATTAAAATTTAGTCCTGCGGATACTTCCGCTTCAGCCCCTACGAAAATCTGCGCTTCTGTATAAGCGGGACCGTACGAGCCTTCATATTCTGCATTAAACAAATATACTTCTGCATTGGCAGTTACTTCTGCATTTAAGCCATTTTCATCTAGGCCAAGAGTTGCCGAGCCCCCGGTTTCATAGCCTAGTACATCCATTTCCAAATGGTTGTTCTCGCTACCCCAATCATCTCCCCACACGGATCCTTCATGCTGCATGGCTTCAATATCCCCTCCCATAATATGAAGATTGGCATCGACATACGTATTTTCCTGTAACCAGTTTTTGTCAGCATCGGGATCGGTACCCAGCTCAATTTCCGCGGTGGTTTCGCCCCAATCCTGTCTTTCTATGTGGATATAGGTCATATCCCATTCCCCGGTTTCCCTGTTGTGTTCAAATCTTGAGGAGCCATCAAGGCTGTACGAATAAATTTTCCCATCTCTTCCGATTGCCTCTCCCCAACGT
>NZ_JBATHS010000244.1:0-13926 GCF_049667165.1 Maribacter sp. | reverse complement strand
TCTGTAATCTATCGAATCTTTTGGTTGCAAAATATGTTGCCCCGGTTGGACCTTCGAATAGCTTGCATTCTGACATTTCGATACCCGCAGCTAAAGCCATTTTATAATACGCATATTCTATTTGAGCGATATCGGGCAGATCGGTTGACGACGGGAACTTTATTATCCAATGTTCATAATCTTCAGGGAGTGACGAATGCCCATGGATAAGGTGATTGGTTTTATCATTGTAACCCACAAAAATTTTAGGTCTTGCTCCACCGGAAGAACCTCCAAGATGGAACAGTTCTTCTATTACACTAGATGGTGTACCCTCCAAAACCTTAATCATCTCTTGGGAAATTTCGTCCAATTCCATAAGCTTGTCGGTGCGAAATTCTGAGTTTAGACTTGGTTTATAGGTCAATGCACCCATGCCACCGGAACCCACATAGGCCAAACGGTCCAAGGGCGTGATTTGATTTAGGGATATTCCCTTTGACAATAACGTTCTATCCAATAACAATCTACCCCAACCATCTGGAAGCGAATCATTGAACACCCCGAAGAGCCCATCAAAAATAGGCGTTTCAGGAGTTAAAATAGTATCGGAAAGTTTCAGTTTAAAAGGAGATATCTCTAAACCTTTTTTTATAAAAGTTTCATCATACTTGAAAAAAATGGTTCCATTGTCGGAGACCATTTGACCAACGGCAATAGGGGTATCTGTAAAACGAAGGTAAACTTCTAGTCGTTCAATCGGTTCCATTAGCTTTTCATTTTTGAATCAAATAATTTCTCAATATGCTTAAGATCTTTATCAGGTTCCAGCACTCTTTCAAAATCAGATAACCGACCTAGAACAAATACAAGCTTCAAAAGTGATTCTAAGGAAACTTGCCCTTTGGTTTCAAAACGTTTTAAGCTGCCTAGGGATACTCCCGAACGTTCTGCTAGTTCATTTTGGGATAGTCCCTTCTGTTTCCGAAGTTTCTTATGTTTGTGTGCAATTTCTAAACGGACATCTCCAGGAAGTTTGTCGATACTGTACTTATTCATAATATGGATAATATATTAGCTAAATATACTCGAATATACGATAAATAGATAATATATTAGCTATTTTATATGTTTAGTATTTTACCATAATAATACATCTACTGCCTCATCCAATACTTCTACACCAAAGTCACGTACGTAAGCTTTTGTAGTTAAAACACTTTGATGTCCTAGTGTCTCTCCAATAATATCAATGCTGACCCCTTTTTCGCGCAGGCACATGGCAAAACTATGGCGGGCAACATAGCTGGTAACATTTTTGGCAATACCTGCTTTTTGTGCCAGTATTTTAAGTGCCTTATTATACTGGGATAGTATTTTGTGCTTGCGATGTTCAATTTGTGTGGGAGTTAAGATATCATGTAATAATATCGGGAAAACATAATTGGTATCTCTTCTATTTTCGCTGTAGTATTTTAGAATCTCCCGAACGGGTGGCACAATTTTGAGCGAAAAGTTACCTCTCGTTTTTGCTCTAGCATACGTAACGCGTTCTTTCGTAATATCAGACCATTTTAAGCGCATCATGTCGGCAAAGTTCATCCCTCGTGTATAGAAGCTAAATAGAAAATAGTTCTTTGCATTGACAAGATGTATGTCACTCTCGCAATCTACATTTTTAAAACATTCAATCTCCGCCATAGTAAGGGCATGTTTGATGCGTTTCCCCCGAAGCTTTGAGATTTTGTATTTGTGGAAAGGATAGAGATTCTGTTTTATCAAATCTCTACGAATAGCTAAATTGAATATCGTACGAAGGCTACGCATTCGTACAGCAATACCACCATTTGAACCGCCTCGGCTACGTAAAAAGACTTCATACTTATCCAGAAAAGTGACATTGATTTCGCGCATATATAAAACGGGTTTTTTATAAAAGCGCTGTAATGAACGCATGGTGTCCTTATTACTTCGTGCATAACCGATTCTACCGGAAAGTTCCAAATCTTGTACCACGGAATCCCAAAAAGCAAATAAATCCACTTTATTACGTTTGGATCCAAAACGAAATCGTTGCTCAAAATCATTAAGGGTAAAATCGATATCATCTATTTCAAATTCTGAGATGATATTTCGTGCTTTAATTTTAATGGTGTCCAACAAGCGATTGTTATGCATCGCATTTGGATGTCTGGTTTTAAAACAATGTTCTTTATCATCCCATCGTTCTTTTTTGACCAAAAGCCCGGTAGCGATAATTTTTTTCTGCCGGTCTTTTAGTAATTGTAAAACGATGGAATGTTCTCCCTCGGCATTTACTTTTGTCTTCAGTTTTAGCTTAATACTTACCATGCTTTTTTATCAAGGGGTGAAACATAGGTGAAACAAATGCCACCTTTTTTGAAAACGCATGAAAACAAGTAAAAACAAAAACCCAGTAAATACAAGGGTTTCCAGAGATTGAAGAAAAATGAAAACAAATGAAAAGACAAATATTGGCGCTGTTAATCAGAGGGTCCTTGGTTCGAGCCCAAGAGGGGGAGCGAAAGCGACACCAAGCCATCCATGTAAATGGGTGGCTTTTTTTTGTGGGAAAACTTGGGCGAGAGGCCTGTGCCGAGCGTAGCCGAGGTAAGCCCAAGAGGAGGAGCATAAGCGACACCAAGCCATCCATGCAAATGGGTGGCTTTTTTTTGTGGGGAAACTTGGGCGAGAGACCCGTGCCGAGTGTAGCCAAGGTAAGCCCAAGCTTCGTACTGAGCTTGCCGAAGTGAGGGGAGCAAACAGATCCAATAAGTCATTGATTTACTTGATTTTATATTTCATCCCACATTTAAATAATTTGCTGGAAATAGTAGTCTAATTTTGACTAGAGTGCTACCCATATCATACGGTTAATGGGTCATAGCCATACGCATTCATAAGCATATCGCATTTATGACATTCTTTCACCAACGCTCATCCCAAAACGAAACCTATAGCATCAAAGAACACCACTGTTAACTTTTTATGAATAAATATTTTAAGGATGCTCTTCTAACTAATAGATATTATTAATATTGTGAACTATCTATTCTTTAACGTTAATCGATTTATTTCATGGCACTAAAAGTTGCAATAAAACATAAAACAAAATATATTTATGATAGGTCTATCAGCCTATCCCCCCATATTTTTAGGTTACGTCCCGCGCCGCATAGCAGAACTCCCATCGAGTCCTATTCCATTAAAATCAAACCGGAGAATCATTTTTTTAACTGGCAGCAAGACCCTTTTGGCAATTATTTGGCGCGCATCGTTTTTCCCGATAAAACTTCTGAACTCTCCGTTGATGTTGAAATCATTGCAGATTTAAAGACCATTAATCCGTTCGATTTTTTTGTGGAAGAATCCGTAGAAAAATTTCCATTCACGTATTCAGAAGATTTAAAGAAAGAATTGTTGCCTTATTTGGAAAAAGCAGAAAGTGGGCCTTTATTACAAGATTGGTTATCAAAAATTGACATGACCCCCAAACGGACTATCGATTTCCTCATCGGTCTTAACAGTGATTTTTATAATCATTTGAATTATACGCTCCGAATGGAACCTGGCGTACAGACCTGCGAAGAAACTTTAAGCAATAAATTGGGTTCTTGTCGCGATTTTGCGTGGTTATTGGTTCAGACCCTTCGTCATTTAGGTTTGGCCGCCCGTTTTGTTTCCGGCTATCTGGTACAATTAAAATCCGATGAAAAGTCGTTGGACGGCCCATCAGGCCCTGAAGAGGATTTTACCGATCTCCACGCTTGGGCAGAAGTATATTTGCCCGGTGCTGGTTGGATCGGTCTGGATGCCACTTCCGGTTTATTGGCCGGTGAAGGGCATATTCCTTTGGCCTGTACGCCTTCCTATGAAAGTGCTGCACCGGTTAGCGGATTTACCGAACCTACCGAAACTACTTTTGAATTCGATAATTCCGTCACGAGAATATTTGAATCCCCCAGGGTTACCAAACCGTACACCGAAGAGCAATGGAATGCCATTTATGATTTAGGTTTTGTAGTTGAGGATGAGTTACAGGCCAACGATGTGCGCTTGACCATGGGAGGCGAACCCACTTTTGTTTCCATTGACGATATGGAATCCGAGGAATGGAATACATCTGCGGATGGAGAACACAAACGCGAATTGGCCAGTAAACTTTCTTTGCGTTTGATGGATGTTTTTGGAAAAGGTGGCGTGCTGCATCATACCCAGGGAAAGTGGTATCCAGGCGAACCATTACCCCGTTGGTTGATCGGTATTCATTGGAGAAAGGATGGCGAGCTCATTTGGCAAGACCCGAAATTATTGGCTTCGTTTTCAGAGAACTATAAACTACCCAAAAACATCACGGAGACCTTTTTAAAAACCCTAGCGCACTTTTTAGGGTGCCCTGACGAAAGCATTATGCCGGCTTATGAGGATGCGTTTTATTTTTTATGGGAAGAAAATAAGTTGCCTGTAGACATCGATCCTAAAAAATACAGTAAAGACGACAGTCATTTACGTCGCAAATTAGGCGATATTTTAAGACAGGGTATAGGAAAGACCGTTGGCCACGTATATCCACTGGTCAAGAAAAATGGACAATGGTTAACAAATCCTTGGGAATTCAGAGGCAAACATTTGCTATTGACACCCGGGAATTCCGCCATTGGTTTACGATTACCCCTGGAATCTTTGCCGAAAAATCCAAAGGTGCCTTCTGAGCCTACGGCAGAGCCAGAACTTTTTGAGAAAAGACCTGCTTTACCTGCCTATGGCGAAGCTTTAAAAGAACGGTTGAATTCAAAAACTAACGTATCCAAGGCTAAAAAACAACCTTTTGTGCGTACAGCATTATGTGCTGAGGTTAGGGAAGATAAACTCTACCTTTATCTGCCACCTTTGGATAGTGCGGAGGACTTTCTTGATATGGTGGCCAGTATAGAGGCTACTGCTAAAGAATTGAAGGTCCCTGTTATTTTGGAAGGCTATGAGCCACCACGCGATAATCGGTTAGAGGTCTTGAAAGTAACTCCCGATCCAGGGGTGATCGAGGTAAACGTGCATCCTGCAAAAAACTGGAAAGAACTTACCGATAATACGCTGACCTTGTATGCCGAAGCGAAACAAGCCCGCCTGGGAACGGAAAAATTCATGCTAGACGGTAAGCATACCGGTACCGGAGGTGGAAATCATGTAACCTTGGGCGGCGTAACACCGGCCGATAGCCCCTTATTGCGTGACCCGCAATTATTGAGAAGTCTGTTGACCTTTTGGCAACACCATCCCGGACTTTCCTACCTGTTTTCAGGGGCTTTTATTGGGCCTACAAGCCAGGCACCACGAGTTGATGAAGCTCGTTTGGAAAATCTGTATGAATTGGAAATCGCTTTTTCGCAGATACCAGAAGATAAAGAAGTACCGTTTTGGTTGACTGATCGTCTCTTCCGCCATTTACTGACCGATATTACCGGAAACACCCATAGGGCTGAATTTTGTATCGACAAATTGTATTCCCCGGATTCCTCTTCGGGTCGTTTGGGAATTTTAGAGCTGCGGGCTTTTGATATGCCTCCACATGCACAAATGAGTTTAATGCAAATGCTATTGGTGCGTACGTTGGTTTCTTGGTTTTGGAAGAAACCCTATAAACACGATCTAGTACGATGGGGCACCGAATTGCACGATAAATTTTTACTGGAACACTATGTAAAAGAAGACATAAAGGATATTGTACACCAATTGAACGATGCTGGATACCCGTTTAAACTGGATTGGTTCGACCCTTTCTTTGAATTCCGTTTTCCATTATATGGTATGGTAGAAATCAATTCCATGCAACTGGAGTTGCGAATGGCCATTGAACCGTGGAATGTGTTGGGAGAGGAAATGTCAGGGAGAGGCACCGCACGCTATGTCGATTCCTCTTTGGAACGTGTACAGGTAAAAGTCAATAATTTTACCGAAGAACGATATACATTGACCTGTAACGGTATAAAAGTCGAGTTGAGTCCGACCGGAACCAAAGGAGAATATGTAGCGGGAGTGCGTTTTAAAGCCTGGGATCCGTGGTCGGCCCTTCACCCGACAATTGGGGTAGATACGCCGTTGGTATTCGATGTTGTAGATAATTGGAACCAGAGATCCATAGGAGGTTGCACCTATTTTGTTGCTCATCCTGGTGGGCGTTCCTATGAAACCTACCCCGTAAATAGTTTGGAAGCAGAGTCGCGACGTATCAACCGATTTTGGGACATTGCGCAGACCCAAGAAGAGATACTACCGACAGAAATGGTCGCTACAACTAATTTTATTGGAAGAATGGTTGAACCTAAGTCAGGTTCAAATACCTTTGTATACAAAGAGATACCCGTCAATCCGGAATTTCCGCACGTAACGGATCTTCGTAAGAAGTAATTTTAAAAGGAATGCCGACAACTAAGACGAACTGGTTAGGAAGTTATAATACCCATCAAGGAAATGATGAACTTTTTTCTTTGGACAATGCGTTGAAACCGTATTGGAACAAACTGTTCACATCATTCGATTCCTTAGGCGATTCAGGTTTAATGGCCCGCCAAAAGGATATTGATTGGTTGTTGTCTGAAAATGGGGTTACCTACAATGTTTATAATGACCCTCAGGGCATGCACAGGCCATGGAGTCTTAATGTGGTACCCTTTGTATTGCACCAACAAGAGTGGGACCAAGTAAGCAAGGGTATTAAACAAAGGGCTGAAATACTTAATCTGGTATTAAAAGATGCATATGGTGAAGGCAGGTTGGTCAAAGATGGCATCATTCCTTATGAGGTCATATACGGTCATAGAGGATTTTTAAGGCAATGTTCGGGCATGGAACTGAACACCGAAAAATACCTTTCCATATATGCCGCAGACCTTTGCCGAGGCACAGACGGTAGATTGTGGGTGGTGAACGACCGTACCGAAGCACCCTCCGGTATGGGATATGCCTTGGAAAATAGGTCTACCATAAACAGGATTTTGCCTGAGATGTTTACAGAAATGAACGTAAAAAGGCTTTCCGGTTTTTTTCAAGATTTGAATCAAATGTTGGTGGATGCTGACCCCGGAAAAAAAGAGAATCCGAATATTGTCATACTGACCCCGGGTTCACACAACGAAACCTATTTCGAACATGCCTATTTGGCGTCTTTTTTGGGCTATCCTTTAGTTCAAGGAAATGATTTGGTAGTACGTGATGGTTTTGTTTGGATGAAATCACTACAAGGCCTTAAACGAATAGATGTAATCCTAAGAAGGGTAGATGATGCTTTTACGGATCCTTTGGAATTGAGGGAAGATTCACATTTAGGTGTAGCCGGTTTGTTAGATGTAGTACGAAGAAAAAATGTATCGGTCATTAACCCTGTGGGAAGCGGAGTAATAGAGAACCCAGGGTTGATTCCTTTTATGCCTTCCATTGCCAAATATTTTTTAAACGAGGAACTGATTCTTCCGCAAATTGCATCATGGTGGTGTGGACAGGAAAACGAAAAAAATTACGTTTTAGAGAATCTTTCAAAATTAGTGGTAAAGCGGATTGACCGTACGAATAGGGAAAGCATCTATTTTGGCGAGTTCCTGAATCCCGAAGAATTGGATGCCCTAAAGAAGGTTATACAAGAAAGGCCCTATCGGTTTGTGGCCCAAGAACGAATCAATTTTTCAACGGCACCTAATTTGGCCAATAATACCTTGGAACCTAGAAATATTGTTGCACGCGCGTTCTGTATCGCTTTAAAAAATGAATATTCGGTTATGCAAGGTGGTCTGGTTCGTGTTTCTCCGAATGCAGATACGATCAGGGTCTCCAACCAACGCGGAGGTACCAGTAAGGATTTTTGGATAATGCAAGATTCGCCGATAAAACAAGAGGTCAATAGACAGTGGCAAAAGAAAACTTCGGTCGCCATTTCAGGTTTAAATGACTTACCCAGTCTAACGGCCGAAAACTTATATTGGGCAGGCCGTTATGTAGGACGTACTTTGGTTACTGCGAGATTTATACGTGTTGTCATTCGCCAAATGGCCTTGGTACAGAATAATAGCGATCAGCCCGATTCAGAAAAACTAAAGGTACTTTTTAAAGCGGTTACCCATTTAACAGGAACCTACCCCGGTTTCACGGTAAAAGGACAAGACGGAACACATGCCATGGAAGACCCTATGCAAGAAATGCTTAGCGTTATTCTTGACAGGGATAGGGTAGGTAGTTTGGCCCATACGATCAATATGTTCAGTAATTCCTACTACTCGATCCGAAATTTATGGTCTTCTGATATGTGGCGCGTGTTCGAGAATATCCAAAAAATCTGGAACGCTTTGGTAGAAGGGAAAGACCATTCCGTTAACCGCATTCTTAAGGTATTGAACCAATTGATTACACGTTTAATTGCCTTTATGGGGTTGATTGAGGAAAGTATCATGGTGCAGCAAGGTTTGTTGTTATATTTCATCGGCTTGCAGATGGAACAGAGCATGCTGACCATTACCAAATGTCGAGCCCTACTTTCAATAAAATTTGATCAACAAGTTGAATATGAACTATTGGAATATTTGTTGACCAGTCACGAAAGTTTGAATATTTACAGATATAGCTACCGTTCGCATATACAATTGGAGCATGTGCTAGACCTGGTGTTATTGGATATGGATTATTCGCGCTCACTTACCTATATGGTGAATCGTCTACAGAAAGATTTGGCCCGCCTACCACATTCTGAACAGGACCATCACTTAAGCAACTATCAGAAATATGTCTTGGAGGCTTTTTCAAAACTAAGAATGGCCGAATCGACCAAAATTGCCAAGACAAAATCGCACAATGATTTTAAAAGGGAAGAGTTAGTGACGCTGATGAAGCAATTATCAGAACTGCTGCATAAGTCATCCCAGGCGATATCGAACACATATTTTAATCACACCGATAGGCAAAATCAAATGTTCAACCAGTCATTTCCTATCTGAGCATGATTTTCAACGTAAGACATATTACCAAATATAAATACAATGCCCCTGTAAGTTATTGCCATAATATTGCAATACTTCGCCCAAGGGAATCGATGGGGCAGGAATTGTTGGATTATAAAATTAAAGTATCCCCAAAGCCATCTGAAATATCGGAAAGAATCGATTTTTTCGGAAATTACATTACACGATTTTCCATTCAGACCGAACATACTACTTTAAAGGTTCTCACCAAATGTACCATACTGCGGGATTATACCCCATTTCATGATTCCTTTTATAGTCAAGCCTGTCAGTCGATAACTATGAACGATGCCCTTTTCGCTTTAAAGGGAATGAGTCCAGAAATATTGGAGGCAAAGCAATTTTTATTGGAATCGATTTTTATTCGTAAAACCAATAAGGCAATAAAAGAATATGCAGAGCTATCCTTTAAAGGAAACCGCTCTGTGTTCGAAGCGGCATATGAGTTGATGCAACGTATTTATACCGACTTTGATTTTGATGCCGAATTTTCTACCATATCCACCCCTATTGAAGAGGTGATGCAAGAGAGGAGAGGTGTTTGTCAAGACTTTGCACAGATCGCCATAGCCTGCATCCGTTCTATAGGCTTGCCTGCAAGGTATATAAGTGGCTACATAGAAACCGTACCACCACCAGGAAAAGAGAAACTCGTCGGAGCCGACGCATCACATGCGTGGTTCGCTATTTTTATTCCGGGATTTGGTTGGGTAGATTTTGACCCTACCAACAATATAATCCCAAAAGACCAGCATATTGTAGTGGGTTGGGGTAGGGATTACTATGATGTGCCACCCTTAAAAGGCGTTGTTTACGGCAGCGGACAAAGCAAATTAGATGTATCGGTCGATATTACGGCGGCGGTATAGGGTAATTGCTTTTCGAGCACATTCAGAATTGAATAAAATAAGTAGTGGGAAAAAAATAAATGGAAAAAACAACCCGATAGGGTCTATATAGAAAGAATCCATTAAAGAGACTAGCTATTACTTGCAGTTAAAGGCACATGATCTTATCCCTCTTGTATTTATGACTACCTTCATGTTCTAGAATATTTCGCCAATACTATGAAAGTATTTCAATGTGGTCATTGTAATTATCCGTTGTTCTTTGAGAATAATTCATGTGAGAATTGTGGGCATCTATCGGGGTATAGCGACTTTGATCGACAGATGCTAACCTTTGATCCTTCTGGTTATTCTTTGATTTCTGATGTTGGACAACTCGAATACAAATATTGTAAGAACGAGCAATATGGTGTTTGTAATTGGCTATTACCAAAAAATTCCATTCAAGAGTTTTGTCATGCCTGTCAATTCAATAGAACTATTGCGAACCTATCTGTTGACCAAAACTTTCAAAATTGGAGGCATCTTGAAGTTGCTAAACACCGTTTGATCTATCAGATTCAAAAATTAGGTTTTGATCTACCCAGCAAGTTGGTCAACGAAAAAGGACTGTGTTTTGATTTTATCGCTAACAACGATGACCCTGAAATCATGACAGGTCATGCCGATGGGGTAATTACCATACTGATCAAAGAAGCGGATTCAACTTTTAGGGAACAGGCCAGAAAAGAGCTTTATGAACCCTATCGCACACTTATAGGGCATCTGAGACACGAGGTGGGCCATTACTTTTGGAATCGATTGATTTTAAGTGATGCAAATGCCTTACAAACGTTTAGAATTATTTTTGGAAACGAAGAAAGTAATTATAACGACGCATTACATACGTATTACCAACATGGTGCGCCAAACAATTGGCAGCACTCGTTCATAAGTAAATATGCCACTTCACACCCTTGGGAAGATTGGGCCGAGACTTGGGCGCACTACCTCCACATCATGGACATGGTCGAAACGGCTCATTTTTTCGGATTAGAGGTGAATGATAAAACAATTCCTGAAAGCAAGAGGATTGCCCCAACATTTGACCCGTACACCATATATGACTTTGAAACTATTGTTCGTGTTTGCATACCTATTTCTTATGCAGTAAACAGTATTAACCGGGCCATGGGTATATCAGATGTCTACCCTTTCGTCATTACGACTACGGTCAAAAACAAGATGAAATTCATACACGACCTATTATGGTCAAAAAGAAATCCATAGGCCAAAAAAACCAAGCCGTCCTTGCAAATGGGTGGCTTTTTTCGTGGGGAAACTTGGGTGAGAAGCTTGTGCCGAGCGTAGCCGAGGTAAGCCCAAGAGGAGGAGCGAGAGCGACACCAAGCCATTAAAGAGATTGAGTGGATTTTGTTTTTTTATAAGGATATAACGTAGGTACAACAATTCTTCGGAACTAATATTTCAAGGAAGCGTGGATAATTAATCGGTCTATTTGCTCGAACCAATGGTACTATTCTTGTATAGATGGGCACTATTGTATTAGCGATTCAAAAGTGTTCTTATCTATCCTTGTAAAGTTAATGATACCAGAAAATTAGGTATCTTGTATAGCTAATACTAAGGAGATGAAAAAATTACTTCTCCCCCCGTTATTGCTTTTTACTAGCCTATTGCTTTCGCAGGCAAAGGATGATAGTCTTCAATTGGTGATAAGTGAACCCTCCATAGGCAAAGGGATACCATATTATCAGAATTTCGTTTCCACACAATATGATGCTCACTCGCAGAACTGGGCTGCTTGTCAAAGTGCTAATGGAATCATGTATTTCGCAAACACATCGGGAGTGTTGGAATATGATGGAACGACATGGCGAAAAATTCTTGTTGCCAACAACTCACCTGCCCTTGGGTTGGCTATAGACAGTTTAGGTACCTTATATGTGGGCGCAATTAATGAAATAGGATACTTGGACGCAGATGGTAATGGGTTATTGGATTATATTTCGTTAAGGGAAAAGTTGGAAGACCCGGACCTTCAATTTGGCCAGGTTAGAAAAGTTCATATAGTTAAAAATGGAATATATTTTGTTTCCGATGGTTATCTTTTTTTCCTCGATGGATCCAAGAATCTTAAAACGATAAAACTTTCTGATGGCAAAACGACACTTAGTTTTCAACTTAAACAAAAACTTTACGTTTTATCGAAACCTACTGGTTTAGAGGAAATGAAGGGGACAGAACGTGTACAAATAATTTCCCCTGAAACTTTTGGAGACAAATCCATTTATGGAGTAATTCCTCATTCTGAGGGATTGCTACTTGCAACACATGAACAAGGACTTTTTCTTTGGAAGGACGAAAAATTCATTCCTTTTGCCACGGAGTATATTAATTTGTTCAGGGAAGCAAAGATCTACTGTGCCAAGCTTCTTTCCAACGATGAAATTGCCTTTGGCACACGAAGGATGGGGGTTATTATAATGAACCCTAAGGGAAAAATAACCACCATTTTGAACGATCAACTTGGTCTTTTGGAGGGGAATGTCACAAATATGTTCCAAGACCAACAAAGTGGTCTATGGATAACATTTGGGAACGGAATCTCCCGCGTGGAATATCCTTCTATCTTTTCAACCTATGGTAAAAATAATGGATTAAAAGGTGTTGTAAACGAC
This sequence comes from Maribacter sp., assembly GCF_049667165.1. GTDB lineage: Bacteria > Bacteroidota > Bacteroidia > Flavobacteriales > Flavobacteriaceae > Maribacter_A. The sequence continues at coordinate 1,395 of NZ_JBATHS010000244.1, read as the reverse complement.
TGTAAACGTTTTGATGACAAATTGTATGTCCTGACAAGTATTGGCGGCTTTTTTCTGGATTCCAAAATAAAGGACGATGGCAAAATGGCTTTTTTTGAACCTATTGAGGGAATTGACATGCAAAGCTGGAAATTGCATCCTACCAAAATGGGGCTACTCGCCAGTACCGCTACGGGGATTTATTTGATTGAAAATAATAAAGCAAAAAAAATCTCAGAGATTGGGGGCCGTAGGCTGGTTTCTTCGATGGAAGATCCAAATAGAATTTGGATAGCAAGGGAAGATGGCCTATTCTCCATTTATTATAAAGATGGCGATTGGTTTACTGAAGATTATTTAAAGGACTACAACGATTTCACTTATATTCTTGAAGCCTTCGAGAATGAAGATCTTTGGATAGGTAGTTATTTTAATGGTGTATATCGTATCCGGTTTTCAAAGGATTCTTGGAGCAATATAATTAGGGACGCCCCTGTGATAGAGCATTTTGACACCTTATCCGGATTGCCGGATATGAAGAGTAATCGAGTGTTCAAAGTACACGATGAGATTTTATTTACAACAAAAAAAGGACTTTATCGCTTCGATGATTCCTCCGGTAAGTTTGTGCCAAACTATTTGTTAGGAGCAAAATATGCTGATTCAACACGTTGGTTCTCATGGGTATATGAAGACAATGAACGGAACATTTGGATGCACTCGGGTCTTACGGGAACAGATGAATTTGTAAAAGGCAAAATAGATGAGAAAGGTATTTTTGAATATATAAGCACACCTTTTAACCGTTTTGCTTCGCTCACAACTATATACGGCATATATTTTGGCTCCAATAATCAAACCTTTTTTTATGGCCCTGACGGCATTATCCAATATGATGGTACTATTGATAAGGGTTATAGCCTGGAAATACCAGCTGTTGTCAGGAAGGTCACTTTAAACGATTCAGTTTTACACTGGGGTTTTAAAGAAAACAGATCGGCGTCATTGCCTTACGGTAAAAACTCGTTGACCTTTGAATATAGTCTTGCCAGTTTTGATGAAGTGCCTAAAAACAACTATCAATATCAGCTCGTAGGCTTTGATACATCTTGGTCCGACTGGACGACAGAAAGTAAAAAAGAGTATACTAATCTTTCGGAGGGGACCTACACTTTTCGTATCAAGGGCAAGAATATTTACGATCTCGTAAGTAAAGAAGGCATTTATCATTTTGAAATTCTTCCCCCATGGTACCGCTCATGGTGGGCCTATTTAGTATATCTTTTACTTTTTTCTGGATTTCTTTGGGGCATTTTAAAACTTCGTTCACGCCAATTAAAGGCACAGAACGAAGCATTGGAAAAACTAATCGCGGTTCGAACATCCGAAGTACAGCACCAGGCCAACCAATTAAAA
>NZ_JBATHS010000243.1:0-13671 GCF_049667165.1 Maribacter sp. | reverse complement strand
ATACGAAACTTCAAAACAAGGATGGGATTCCAATTCATTTTGTCTAAAACGTTCGGTTTTGGTCAATAAGAATTTAGACATTACAAAAATCAATCAAATTCTATATGATAAACTTCATGCTGCCCGTAGCTTAATAAACGAGCTAGGGGATGCTATACAGTATATGGATGTAGAAACATTGGTTATGGAAATCAAAAAAAAGTGGACGGACCAGATAAGTCCGGAACTTAAAAGTAAAATGTCCAATGGGTTAATGTTAAAAGATTGGGGCCAAGTAATTATCGATAGGAAACTTAAGACAAATAAGCCAAGCTCAGCTGAATGGTATATGAGCGGGATAAAAGTATTTATCAAATTCAATAATAACAAGGATATTAGGTTGGACCAACTTAATGTAACAATGCTTAAGGATTATCAGGTACATAAAGAGTCGGAAGGGGTGAAACCAAACAGCATAAGCTCAGTTCTGAGAGCGATACGTGCAATATATAATGCAGCGATCAACGAGGATAGAATCGAAGTCACCAAAAATCCCTTTCATCGCTACAAGATTCCCTCATCGAACCAAACCAAGAAAAGAGCGATTTCAAAAGAGGACTTTCTGAATATTCGAAAATTAAACTACGAAGAAGGGTCTGCTTTGTGGCATACTAAAAACTATGCTCTTGTTATGTTCAATTGTCGAGGAATGAATTTGATAGATCTAGTGAAACTTAAAAAGTCAAATGTCCGTTTGGAAAGAATATTTTATGGACGAAGTAAAACTGGCGATCCTTTATCGGTTAAATTGACCACCGAGTTGAAGGAAATTCTTAAACATTACTTAGAGGACAAGGAAGACAATGATTTTCTATTTCCTGCTAATTATGACGGTAGCACAGCTAAATACGAAAAGTATAAAACTATAAGACGAAGGGTCAACGAAAGACTTAAGGTAATTGCATCGGATGCCGGAATTGAACAACATTTCACTACTTATTCAATTCGTCATTCATGGGCAACAATTGCAAAGTTCATGGGGATTTCGACCGCTATCATAAGTGAAGGTCTGGGACATAGTTCCTTAAAAACAACCAAAATCTACTTGAAACGTTTTGATAGTTCCGTTTTGGATGCGGCTAATGAACGAATAGTGGCTTAGTTCTACATCCATCCCCAAATTTTACCATAACTAAACTGCGCATGGATCCTGTTTCAATTTTATAGTGTTCCGGTAGATAAGCGTAAAGTAAAATTGAAATAGGGCGCACCCTACTTTTGATTTGGAAAATTTTCATTTTCTTTTTACTTTGCAACCATCGGGAGCAAAGCAAGTTTGTCTTTGTGGCAACAAAGACACATCTTGCGTTTCCTGCCCAAGTCCCTTTTTAGTTATATGTATGAGCCATTCGTTCATGTCCTTAAAACCCATATAAAGTCCTGATCCGTCCTTACAGCTTTTAAAGTACTTTATCAAATTTGTGCTCTTCGGCTATCCTCTAAAATTGGCTGCTGATGAAAAGAAAAAATAGATTCTATTTTGGTTCTTAATGTTGTCTAATCACGTCCAATATCTGTAATCATAATATTTCTGAAATATTGAAAGTGGGTTGTACTTCTGACTGGAATGGACTCAGAAATATAATCTTCCTTCTCCGATAATTAAGTGGGAAAATATGCTTATTTCCTCTACTACCTTTTGTTCCAGAGATATGAACTGTTTTCACTTTGCCCGCTCTCTTTTCCAAAGCAAATGATTTTGCCTGAATTATTGATGTTTTGATGAAAATCCGTGCAAGTCCCTGTATTTATAATGGTTTCCAAGTCATCAATTTTTTCATCGATTCATCACTCTAGTATTTTTTGAAAAATTATCTTGATGTAGTTTCGAAATAATTTAAAAACTAAAAATATCCTACCTTCCTACCTAAACCAGCAACAGTGGGGGTTTTAACACTAGGTAGGTTAATTTGAATCCTACCTTTATTTGAGTATATAGGTAGGATAGGTAATATTTAGGTAAGATGTTTATTATAGAACTTACCTTAAATAAGACTACTAGATTTAAGAGGTTAAGGCATTTTAGGTAGGATGGTAATTTCTTTTTATCTTTTTCTTTTCATTAGCCGGATACTTTTACCTTTATTTTTGATGATATGATGACAATACCTTCAAAAGCTCTACCATCATTAAGTTTAAAACCTCATCGTTTTGTCATCGTTTCATCATTCTTCATTTCTTTATAATGTTTTATGTCATCATTATTTTTTTTGATGACAAAATGATGATAGTTTGATGACAGCTTCAGCCCCCGTAAATATTGGGTTTACCCTTCTCTGTCATCGTTTCATCAATAAATTTAAAATTAGTAATATGTTTTTTCCTTTCAATAGCAATACTTAGTGTCTAAAGATGTCTCTTAAAATCTCTAATCTGTACTAAAATGCGAACAACGTATATTCCCTGTTTTGTTGGTTCATAAAAGATGGTGTGTGCTTTAAAATTAAATCTTTTTAACAAAGGTGCAAATTCAGAAGCGGAACGGCCAAGATCAGGATTTTCGGCGAGAGTTTGCAAGAATTGTAGTAACTCGGTGACATAATCATGTGTTTGTGATTCCCCCCAGGTCTCCAAAGTATAATCTACTATATTGTCGATATCGCCATCTGCCTTTGAGGATAAATTGTAACTAGGCATTTTCCCTAGTTTTACGATTTTTAGCTGCCTCGATAATTTCTTCAACCGATCTATTTTTAGAACTCACCCCGCTATCATAACCTTCCTGTATGGCTGCTTTGGTAGTTATGAATTCCCTATTGCGCTCTTCGTCTAAACGAATTAGATGTCGCATATATTCACTGTCGTTGGCAAAGCCTCCATTTTCAATTTGGAGTTTAATCCATTGCTCTTGGGCCGTGGTGATAGTCAATGATTTTCTAATTGTAGCCATTGTTAAAATTTTAAATCACATACAATATACGCAATTAAACATATTATCAGCGCATAAATCATATGATTTTGTCATATCCGGTTGTATATTAGTTGTTGGCAACAATCTAGATTCCTTTCTACAGATTTATTAAGCCCATTATCAAAACTTTTGAGTTTAAGTTTTATTTTATCTTTCAATCCAAACCAGCTATAAGCAAAAAAAAAGAAATACAAAACCATCAATAGCCTAACTAACTGTTTTTCATCTAATTGCTTGAGGTAATTTTTGAGTACGGAAGTTTGAAGTAAAGCCATTAATTAATATGTAGTTTAACAATCCTAAAAGTAGGAAATACCACGCTAAATAAACTCAAATGAGTTCCTTTCAGTACAAGTAAGACCAATTAATGTTAAATTTTACGTCAAAAGGAAGGAATCTTCAAAAGTGTGCACAAACTGTGCATTGCTAAAAATGAAAAAGCCCTCACATCTGTGAAGGCCCGTGTTTACTGGTGGAGAATACCGGAGTCGAACCGGTGACCTCTTGCCTGCCAGGCAAGCGCTCTAGCCAGCTGAGCTAATCCCCCTTTTTAGGAAGTTCAAAGGAAATACTTTTTGGTCAAGTATCAAAATACTGGTATCGTTTTCTTTAATCTATTTATCTTTACCTTAAAAAACGATGAATTTACAAGGTAAAGTAGCTTATATAACCGGTGGATCTAAAGGAATTGGTTACAGTGTCGCCCAATCATTGCTAAAGGCAGGAATGAAGGTGGCTATAAGCGGACGAAGTTTACATTCTGTCCAGGAGGCGGCAAGCCAATTGGGAAATAACGGGAATGTTTTGGCCATCCAATCCGATGTTACGAAGCATAAAGATGAAGAGAACGCCATAAAGACCATTCTCGATACCTGGGGGACCTTGGATGTGGTTTTGGCCAATGCTGGGGTAGGCATTTTTGCTCCTATTGACGAGATGAGCGAAGAACAATGGCACACTTTGATCAATACGAATTTAAACGGCGTTTTCCATACCTTAAAAGCTTCGGTAGAGGCTTTAAAGAGGTCTAAAGGCTACTATATTACCCTAGCCAGTCTTGCAGGCGCCAATTTCTTTGCGATGGGAGCCGGATATAATGCCACAAAGTTCGGCGTAGTAGGTTTTACCCAAGCGGCTATGCTCGACTTGCGCAAATACGACATAAAGGTTTCCACTATAATGCCGGGATCGGTAGCCACACATTTCAACAACAATGAGCCTTCGGAAAAGGATGCTTGGAAAATACAACCCGAGGACATCGGGGAATTGGTTTTGGATCTATTGAAGATGCACCCCAGAACGTTACCAAGTAAAATCGAGGTAAGGCCCAGCAGGCCCGACAAAAAATAAAATCAAACTTCTTTTTCGATAAAGGGAATTTGAGGGCTGCAAATTTCAAGCACAAGTTTTTTTAATTCCACGGAGAACGCCATTAAGGTATCGGGCGTGATTACCTTGTCTTTGGTACGGGAATTCTTATCTGGTTTAATTGCGAAGTTAAGTAGACCGGCACTTAAGTTCTTAAACGAGACAATGCCTGCTTCGAGCAGATTTCCTTTATTCTCTTTAGTGTACATCAGGGCATAGCATAACAATTGAAAAGCTTTGCTATACTTATACTCCTGGGTGATTATCGACCAGTCGAATAATTCTACTTGGTTTGCCAAAACCTTGCCTGATTTATAATCGATAATACGTAGCTTTCCGTCTATTTCATCAATGCGATCCAGTTTCCCTTTGAGACGTACAGGGAAGCCTAGTTCAGGAATATTCAAGGGTATTTCCATTTTTTTCTCCAACCCTAGTATCTTTATCCGATGTCTTTCACATTGCTTGATTTCAATATCGATAAAGGACATTATATACTTGACAATCACTTCGTAGGCAATGAGGTTTTTACCCCGTAACACATCGATAGCGGCATAGGTCTTTGCGAATTGTTTTTGAACGGTCCCTTCCACAGCGTTTTTCATGTCGGTAAGAACTTCCTTAGTTAAAAAGTCGCCGATCAAAGGGGTGTAAAGTTCTTCCAAGGTGTCGTGTATGATGGTGCCGAAGGTGTTTGCGGCCACTGTTTCCTCAACTTCAGGTAAGTCATTGATGCCCAAAAGATTTTGCTTATAAAAATCTAAAGGGTTTCTGATATAATTACTCAACGAGGAAGGAGAAAAGCCCTTTAAGGCATGCCCTTGAATGAGTTGCATGAGCGTATCGTCCTTTTGTATGCGAATCTCTGTCTTAATCCCCACTTTTATTTCCGGGACGGCTATGTATTCAGTGATATGGTCTTTGATATTTTCATCGGTCAACATTTGGGTAATAAGACGACTTCTTTCCCCGCCTTCCAAAACGTCCGGTTCTGTATTGTAAAGGAGGTAGACATGCTTTGCACGTTGTAGAAGTCGATAGAAATGATAGGTGTATACCGCATCTTTTTCCTTGAAGGTGGGAAGTCCGAAATTTATTTTTAGATCAAAAGGAAGAAAGGAATTGTTCGACTTACCCGAAGGGATGACCCCTTCGTTGACGGTAGTAAGTATGATGGTTTCAAAGTCGAGATTGCGGCTTTCTAGCATTCCCATAATTTGTAGTCCTTCGATGGGGTCTCCTTTAAAATCAAGGGTTTCCAAAGAAACGAGTTCGCTGAACAAGGCTCTCAAAGATTTCAGGTCATTGATAAAGTCATGTTCTTTGATCATCGCTGCAATTTGATTGAAGATGCCATAAAATCGATTCAATTCCTCCAAAGCGAGCGAATTCGTCAAAGCTTGCAGTTTGTGTCTTAAGATGGGGATAACTACCAAACAACGTTGAATAAATTCAAAAGGCGTAGGCATTTCATTAAAAAACAATTTATCTAGATGGGTATTGCTGTTCTTACTAAGGGAATCTAATTGACTTCTCGTTAGAAAAGTCAGATTATGGGTTAAAATAGTTTGGGTCAGGATCTCTGACAATGGTTGTTCATCTTCATTTAGGAACAAGTGGGTGTATGGATCGGATAAGAAGGCCAAGAGGTTCTTATAATACCAACCATGGGCTTGTTTATTGACATAAAGATCGAAATATAGGTCAAAGAAATTTGTAAAGGAGGTCTTGTTCAAAGGAAATCCCATGGTGATATTCACCTTTTCAATTTCATTGGGTAACGAATTGAGCAACGGATTAAGCAATGACTCATCATTCAGGACGACGGCCGTTCGAGTTAATTCTCCACTATGTTCCACCGCCAACTTCTTAAGGAGTGAACCAATATACTTGGTTTGGGATACACTTTTAGGGATACCGATTACCTCAATCTTCTTTTCTTGTGTAAAGCAGGTACTTATACCTTTAAGTTTATGTTGTTTCAGGTAAGACCATGTCTTTTGATGATTCCGTATAAAGAATCCCGCATCGTGAATGGGATCATGTAAAAAATAGGAATCCAAATCCCAATAGATATCAGCATTCCCAGTTTGCAATATGCTTTGGATTATGGCACTTTCAGCTGTATTAAGTGCATTAAAACCTATAAAAATATAGGAGGTATCCTTATGGGAAGTTAAAAATCCATCCAAGTTTGCATGCGCTTTTCGATACATAAGGCCTTGGTGACCCATGCCTTTGCTCAATAACCGTGTGCAGAAAGTGGTATAGAGAGGCTCCAAGCTATTCCAAAACGCGATATAGTCTTTCACCATTTTGGTTTTTTCTGCCGCCAAATACCAATGGTTTAGTTCCTGGATTGCCGATAAGTTCGAAAACAGGCGTCCGGTATCTATGAGGTATCGATCAATTTCATTGAAATCCTGTAAAAGGGTCTGCGCCCATTTGGAAAATTCAAGAAAACTCTCCTGCTTATTTGCACTATGCTCCCTAAAAGCATAAAAAAGCTCAAAGAGTTGTTGGGTGTTTGTAGCGGTCGCAAGGCCCGATAGTTCCCCTACAAATTCTTCTATACTAAAAATTTCAGGTGAGAATATGGGTTTTTGAGAGCGCTTTGCAATCTCTTTTTTCAAGTAAGAACCTGCTCTTTTGCTCGGGAGCACAAATACCGTGTTTTCAAAAGAACCGTGTTCATTGTAAAACGTATGTACTACCTGCTCCAGAAAACTGTCCATGACCAAAAATAAAAAAAGCCCTGACATAATCGCCAGGGCTTTTTAAATATTATGAGATTAAATATACTTATTTCACCAAGTTGATTTCAACTCTTCTGTTTTGAGTTCTACCAGCTCTAGTATTGTTTGTTGCGATAGGCTTAGACTCACCGTAACCAACTGCTGATAATCTGAATTCTTCGATTCCTTTGTCAACTAAGAATTCTTTTACAGAAAGCGCTCTTGACTCAGAAAGGCTTTGATTTAATTTTTCACTACCTACGCTGTCAGTATGACCTTCAACAGTAAACTTAGCGTTAGGATATTCTTTAAGGATAGTGATAATGTCAACCATTACAGAAGTAGACTCGGCTTTGATAGAAGACTTACCAGTATCGAACAAGATAGTTCGGGCATAGTCATTCAATTGCTTTTGAACTTCAGCAGTTACCTCTGGGCAACCTTTGTTAGCTACAGTACCAGCTACATCTGGACATTGGTCATCTTTATCCAAGACACCATCGCCATCTTTATCAGCCCAAGGACATCCTTTGTTTTCAGCAGGACCTGCTTCGTTAGGACAAGCATCATCCTTATCGGCAACACCGTCACCGTCAGCATCTGGACAACCGTTCATTTCTTTAGAACCGGCAGCGTTAGGACAAGCATCCTTGCTATCTTCGATACCATCGCCGTCAGCATCTGGACAACCATTGAAAGCTTCTAGACCTGCAACTTCAGGACAAGCATCATCCTTGTCATATACACCGTCACCATCGGTATCAGTACCACCGAACTTCACGGAAATACCGGCTAAATGTTGCATATGCTTAACACCATAATCCTCAAAAGCATGCTTATAAGAAGATTGAAGGGTAAGACCAATGTTTTCTGTGAACCAGAAATTAAGTCCCAAACCTCCGTTTATGGTACCAGCACCAATTTCATCAACCCAAGTGTAACCACCACCGATTTCAACGAATGGATCGATTACCCTATCTTTCAAAAAGTTGTACTTAATAGTACCGTCTATGGCATAGTGTGATAAATCATCAACTTCCATATCACCGAAATTGCTTATTTTATTTAAAGAACCTCTAGCACCTACAGAGAAACCGTCTCCTACAGATTTAGATACACCAACGTAAGAAATAGAAGGAAGTATGTTCCAATGGTCAGTCGCGTTAAAGAACTCATTACCGAAAGAACTTACATCACCGGTTGGATATACGTCAACGGCATTTACCCCAAAACTGATTTGCCAAGGGTTATTCTCGTCTTGCGCTTGTATGTTGTTAAAACCTACAACAAGTAGGGCAACAACCAATAATTTGCTAAGATGTTTCATGTTCAAAATTTTAAGTTTAAGTGTTTATTAGCTGCAAATGTAAGTTGTTAAATATTATTAACAAAAATATATTCCTATTTTTTTTAACGTATTTTAAGGTAATTATAATGCCGTTAAACGATTTTCAAGATTTTCCCAACTTCAGTGAACGCCTCAATGGCCTTATCGATGTGGTGTGTTTCATGTGCTGCGGATAGTTGTACGCGAATACGGGCTTTCCCCTTAGGGACCACGGGATAGAAAAATCCGATGACATAAATACCCCTATCCAATAACAAATTGGCCATTTGTTGTGATAATTTTGCATCATATAACATGACGGGCACAATGGCCGATTCCCCATCGATGAAATCAAAGCCAGCTTTTTTCATGCCTTTTTTAAAGTATTCTGTATTCGATTGCAGTTTATCGCGTAACGAGGTGTCATTGGCGAGCATGTCAAAAACCTTAAGGGAAGCCCCAACAATGGAAGGTGCCAGGGAATTTGAAAAGAGATAAGGTCTAGAGCGCTGTCTTAGAAGCTCAATGATTTCTTTTTTGCCGGTCGTGTAGCCACCCATGGCACCGCCAAGGGCCTTGCCCAGTGTGCCCGTGATGATATCGACCCTGCCCATTACCCCTTTTTCTTCCAAGGTTCCTTTCCCATGTTTCCCGATAAAACCGGCAGCATGGCATTCGTCGACCATGACCATGGCATCATACCTTTCGGCCAGGTCACATATTTTATCCAAGGGGGCCAAAAGTCCGTCCATAGAGAATACACCATCGGTAACAATCAATTTAAATCGGGCCTTATCTACTTGAGACTGGATCAATTGTTGCTCTAGATCTGCCATATCCCCATTGGCATAGCGATATCTTTTGGCCTTGCACAAACGAACCCCATCTATAATGGAGGCATGATTCAAGGAATCGGAAATTATGGCATCCTCAGGACCCAGCAGCGGTTCGAAAACCCCTCCGTTCGCATCGAAGGCAGCTGCATATAATATGGTATCCTCGGTTTTGTAAAATTCCGCGATCTTTTTTTCCAGTTGCTTATGAATATCCTGGGTGCCACATATAAAGCGAACTGACGACATGCCAAAGCCATGGGTGTCCATGGTATCCTTGGCAGCCTGTATCACATCAGGGTGCGATGAGAGCCCCAAATAATTATTGGCGCAAAAATTGATCACCTCTTCCCCCGTCGATAATCTTATTACCGCGGCTTGCGGGGATGTTATGATTCTTTCACTTTTAAATAGACCATCATTTTTAATGGACTCCAATTCATCGGCTAGATACTGTTTGATTTTTCCGTACATAGAAAGTAAATTTAAACGTATTGAATGTTTATATCGGTATTGATATAAGTTATTATTTTATTTTCGATGGTATACCCCATTTGCTCCAAAACTTGGGCGTAGGAGTTCAATTGTTTTTTATAGGCATTGTTTTCCTTTCCGGTCTTATAATCTATGATGGTGGCCCCATCATTGGTAACAACAATACGATCGGGCCGTAGGATTCCCCCATTTTCCGTTATTATTTCCTTCTCATTCAAAATGGTATTTCCTTTTGCAAAGTATTTTTTTAGGGAATCATGGGCAATGACCATCCTAATCTTTTTTTTCAGTAGGGGAACGGTTTCCGTATCGATTGTACCCTGACGTTCCAAATCCGCAAAAACGCGGTCAACATCTTCTTCAGTTTCGATCAGCCCCAAGATGTGGTGTATCAAGATGCCTTGTATAATGGCCTCTTCCTGCGCAGTTTCCCAAAGCATGCCCGCCGAAGTCATTATTTTGAATCTTGGATTTTCCTTATTGGAGTATTGAAAGGGGACCGGTCGTTCAATGGTTCTGTTCATTTTCTTTGGGCCACTGTTCCCTAACTCCCCAAAAGAATAGACTGTTTCGGTATCGTTCCATAGGTGTTTGTGCTTTAGATAGCGTATAAAAACATCTGAATAATGGGTGTTCCTTTCACTTTTTAAAGCGCCGTTTTCTTTTAAGGATATAATATACAAGGCTCTTTCTGCCCTGGTTAAGGCCACATAGAGTATATTAAAGGCATCCAACTCCAATTTATGTTGTTCTTCCTCAAAAGCATGCAACGCTGCTTGATTGTACGCGCCCACTTCCTTCTTCTTATTGATCAAAACCTCATCAAAACCCATAAACTCCGAGGGGTCGACCGTCAGCCATAATTTTGGGTCGATTTCTTTGTATATATTGGAATTGGCATAGGGAAAAATAACGATGGGAAACTCCAGCCCTTTGGCTTTGTGAATGCTCATGATCTTCACGGCATTCAAATTGTCGGGGGCGGCTATGCTATGTTTGTTTTTTTTCTTTTCCCAATACGATAAGAAGGTGGCCAACCCCGTTCCTTCCTTCTGTTCCACTTCCAAGACAATATCCAAAAGAAAAATAAGGTACGCATCTGAGTCATCAGCCAGATCGAACCGTTTTATGGCAAGTTCCAAACCGTCGTAAACCGACATGTTTCTCAGTTTCGATAATTTGAAGTCATATTCTTTTTCAAGGAATTTCTCCAAATAGTTCAGGTTCTTGCTTAGTGCCGAATGTTTATGTTGATCCTCCTCCAATAGAAAATATAGGATGTTGTAACTCGCTTCCAAATCATCGGAATGAACACTGAAATGTAAAAGATCGATCAGAAATTGTACTTTTTCATCGTTAGCGATCAAAAGGGAATCTGGTGAAATGATCGGAATCTTATTTTCGGTCAAGTAATCGGCAAGAATAACGCCATGCTTATTATCCCTGACCAGAATGGCAATTTCATTATAGTCAAAATCGTGCATACGAACGTGCTGGATGGTGCTAAGGACTTCTTCACAATAGCTGACATTCAATTCCTGGTCTTCACGATCTTCGAGAAAGGAGAATTGTACATACCCGCCTTTTTTCAAATTGCTTTTTTGCCGGTTGCCCTGTTCAAATAATTCCTGGTATAGTTGATTGTTTAAAAAGGGACTACTGACCGTAAAAAAGTCATTGTTGAAATTTATGATTTCTTCATGGCTTCGATAATTTGAGGGCAGGTTATAGGTTTTTGGTGAAATGACGAATGGATTGGCGTTTTCAGTGACTAAATTCAGGAATTGTTCCGCATTTCCTCCCCGCCATCGATAAATGGCCTGTTTTGCATCGCCGACCAAGAACACCGAACCTTTGTTCCCTTGAAGATCCTCTCCTTCTAGGGCATTGCCAATCAAAGGGACAAGGTTGTTCCATTGCAATTGGGAAGTGTCCTGAAATTCGTCGATCATATAATGACGGTATTTCTCTCCCAAACGCTCATAGATAAATGGGGCAGGTTGGTTTTTTATTTCATTGGAAATCAGTGTATTGAATTCAGATATTGATAGTTGGCCTCGTTCTTCCTGAAGCGATTTCACCTCTTTTTGAATGGCATTCAATACCGTAAGCGGAACAATATTCGTCAAAACATTAATTAGGAATGCCCGGTGAACCAATTGTTCCCTTATATCCATATATAGGGTGCGTATCGCTGGGATTAGATTTTCATCAGGAGCACTTATTCCGACCTTTAGGACTTTATTGTCATGTAGGTCTGCCAACAAGTTGTTGTTGTACAGCTTTACAAGTGCAAACTCCCCATCTCCAATTTTCTTGAAATGGTTGGGCAGGGTTTCCCTCGAAAAAGACTTAAAGTCAACACCATGTTCAACAATGACATCAAGGGCACGCTTCGCAAGATCTTTCACATTCGTCTCAAGGGTGCTGATCTTAGAATGCAGTAGCGCTTTCAACGCCAGAAAATCCTGTATGCTTTTATCTTTAAGAAGCTGTAAATGTTCCGCATTGGTTTCATCAAAGAGCAATTTCCCTATTTTATTCAGGTCGAACGAAATGTCCCAGCTCTTGTCCTCATCGATCTTATCCAAGGCAAATTCCATTAATACCTCGGTCAACGCTTTTTCTTGCCCTATTTTCTCTAAAAGATTATCGACGGCTTCGTTCAATAAAAGGTCGGTATCGAGGATTACCTCAAAATTCTGGGCTATTTTAAGTTCTTTGGCAAAGGTTCTAATGAGCCTATGATTAAACTTGTCTATGGTCGAAATATCGAAGAACCCGTAATTATGCAGAATCAATTTTAGGGTTGTTTTGGCTTTTTGCCGTAACATTTCGAAATCAATACCCAATTCATCCTTCAATTCATTGAACATAACAGAAGCTTCGTCAGCGGAATGGGTCGATGAAAATTCGAAAAGACTGCTGAGGATACGATCCTTCATCTCGTTGACCGCCTTATTCGTAAATGTAACGGCGAGGATTTGGCTGAAGGTACGGCCTGAAGAAAGGACGGTTTTGAGATATTCCTTGGTCAGGGTATGGGTTTTTCCCGAACCTGCTGAGGCATTATATATTTTAAAGGGATGTCCTGACACCTATTTTTATCTGCAAATTACATATTCTAGAATTGTTCTTAACAATTTATTGGCTGAATTAGTCTGTTAAAAAATGTAAATTTGGACAACATTTTTTCTAACCTAAAAATTAAAGATTATGGCTTTTGAATTACCTAAATTACCTTATGCATACGATGCATTGGAACCACATATTGACGCCAGGACTATGGAAATACACCATACTAAGCATCATAATGGATATACCAACAATTTAAATGCGGCCATCGAAGGCACTGATTTGGACAAGAAATCCATCGAGGATATTTTAACCAACCTAGACATGGCCAATGCTGCGGTTCGGAACAATGGTGGCGGTTTTTACAACCATTCCCTTTTTTGGGAAATCATGTCCCCAAATGGCGGTGGGCAACCTAAAGGTGAATTGGCGAATGCCATTACTGCGGCCTTTGGTTCCCTTGAAGCGTTCAAGGAAAAATTCAGCAAGGCTGCAGCTACCCGCTTTGGTTCAGGATGGGCTTGGCTATGTGTACATAAAGGTGGTAAGGTTGAGGTGTGCTCAACCCCAAACCAAGATAACACACTAATGCCGAATACGGGGTGTGGGGGCTATCCCATTCTTGGCTTGGATGTTTGGGAACATGCCTATTATTTAAATTATCAGAATAGAAGACCTGATTATATCAATGCTTTTTTCAATGTAATCAACTGGGACAAGGTCGCTGAAAATTATGCTGCGCATAAATAGTGGCGCAGATTTTCAAAAAACCCCTTAAGTCGACGACTTAAGGGGTTTTTTGTTTTATCAAATAGAAAAGGGTGGAGAAGCCTCCACCCTTTTCGTCCCAAATCTTACCATAAACTTAACCTACTTATGCTATGGCAA